>JANWKO010000157.1 GCA_025451335.1 Gammaproteobacteria bacterium | reverse complement strand
ACGATGGAAGGTTATTATGAAATGCAAACACTGGATGAAATTCGTTTCTTAGCAGAAATTCCCAAATTTATTTTGACTTCGCCGTCAACTGTTACGTCAGGTTTTCGATCGAAGTTGCATTAATAGATTCTTTCGCAGGACAAATTCAGTGAAGCGTACTAGGTTCTATCTAGTATATTATCCGAAAATTCAGCGCGACGATTTCTATCGCTATTATTAGGTTGATCCCATATTACCTAATCCTTCCTTTTATAATTTATTGTCAAACCTTTGGGCGAGAATTTATTTTAAAAATTTTTCTCGCCTGATATCTCATTAACAAAACACTCAATAACAAACAATTGCAATATGGTAACATTGATGTTACCATAAGGAGTGATATGATAAAAATAAAACAATATATTGATATCGACGGAAAGTCTCCTTTCGATAAATGGTTCTTAGATTTGAATAGTGAGGCATCGGCAAAAATTACAAAAGCTATTTACAAGCTTGAACTTGGAAATTTCTCTACAGTAGAAGGTGTTGGTAGTGGGGTGTTCGAGCAAAAAATTGATTTCGGACCAGGGTATCGAGTCTATTTTGGAAAAGATGGGAATGATATTGTGATTCTGTTGTGTGGAGGGACTAAAAAACGTCAGTCTAACGATATCGAAAAAGCTAAAGAATATTGGCAAGATTATAAAAGACGAAAATTTAAGGTATAGATTATGCCACTAACTAAAGATTTTAAAGCAACCGTCATGGCGCGAGCCCATAAAGATAAAGAATTTTGTAATGCGATGCTGAAAGAAGCAATTAATGAATTCTTGACCGGCGATGTTGATCTCGGAAAAGCCATTCTACGTGATTATATTAATGCGACAATTTCTTTTGAAATTTTGTCTTCAATGATGGATAAAAATCCAAAAAGTATAATGCGCATGCTCAGTCCAAAAGGAAATCCTACCAGTAAATCACTTTTTGAAATTTTTCATGCAATTCAGAAGTTGAAGAAAGTGAAAATTAGAATATCTTTAAAATAATTTTTCTGCCACTTGCTTAATTTCATTTATCACTTTTTTTGATAATCGAATACGATGATGATCCACTTTTTTAATAACTGTACCAGATGTGTCTCGCCAATCATGATCAAAGGTGTAAACCAATTCATGAATTACTTCAGGATCTGAAGTAATGACAGATAATTCGCGATTAGATTGGAGAGAAGGGCGAGTCCAATTGATGGAGCCTAAAATCGCTTGTTGATTATCAACAATAATAACTTTAGCATGAATGCGATAATTTTTACTGTATCGTATAATCGCACCTTTATTTCGTAAAAATTCAATTTTGCCATGCAATTCTTCTTTCGGTTTTGACATTAATATTTGCACTAATTTTCCAGTGCGAGCTGCTTTTCCGAAGGCACCAATGATTTGATAATCAGATAAATCATCAGCATAAATTTTAATTTCCGATTTAGCGCTTTTAATAAAATGAATAATCTTTTGGCGGCTGTTATCAGGACTCCAAATTAAATTAGGTTGTTCCATTTTCGTTTCTTTATGCACCCAATCCGCTGCAAATACATTAGCAATTTCATCGACCATCTCGGGATTATCAATGACGAGACCAAAGTTGCGTTCATTTCTAAATGAGGAATGCGTGAAATTAAATGTCATGACAAATGCACGATTCTGATCGATGATCATGGTTTTTTGATGTGTAAGTTTGAAATCAGGATTTGGCCACTGTAGATTAACATCAGCGGATTCTAAATGTTTTATTGCAAATTTATTTTCATTTTCAGCTTTGTAAGGGTGTGGCTCAAGTAGAATTTGGACTTGTTTTCAAGCGCTTTTAGCTTGGATTAGCGCTTGTATAAAACGTTCATCCGTAAAGCCATACATAACTAGATCAATAGAAGATTTTGCATGCTGAATCGCCTTTAAGATAGGTTCAGGCCCAGCATCGGGCTCGATGATAAGATGTTCTTTTGCATATGCAGTGCTAAGTGCAATGCTTAAGATACATAATTGGATGATGAAAATGATTGTGTTTGCAATAGATTTCATTTTTTCCCTAAATTCAAATTATTCCTCTTCCTGCAAATGCGTGAGCTAACGTTCCACTATCGATATATTCTAATTCTCCACCCAATGGCACGCCATGGGCGATTCGCGTGACTTTAATATTGTGTTGTTTGACTAATTCGGAAATGTAATGAGCAGTGGCTTCGCCTTCGACGGTGGGGTTGGTGGCTAAAATGACTTCTTGAATTTGCCCAGTATTTATTTGGGTTAAAAGTTGTTTTATGCCGATATCTTCTGGGCCGATTCCATCAAGAGGTGATAAGTGGCCCATCAAAACAAAATAGAGACCGCGATACATGCCAATTTGTTCAACTGCTACCATGTCGATAGGGCTTTCAACAATGCAAAGTAAGGAAGGGTCTCTGTGGGTTGAAGAACAAAGCTTGCAAAGATCCGCTTCACTAAAAGTTCGGCAACGTTGGCAGTGTTTGATTTGCTGCATTGCAGCATCTAATATACGGGCTAAGTTCTTGCCATTTTCACGCCCACGCTCTAGTAATTGAAAAGCCATTCGTTGCGCTGTCTTAGGGCCCACACCGGGGAGACAGCGCAATGCTTCGATCAATTGTTCGAGCAGAGGGCTAAATTGCATAATTTATAGTGGGCTAAATGCCTATTTTAGGTTGGCAAATCAAAGCCATCTGGAAGTTTAATTCCAGTCAAGGCGCTCATTTTTTCACGTGTGCCTTTTTCAATCTTATCCGCCGCATCGTTAATCGCAGCTGCAATTAAATCTTCAACAATGGATTTTTCTTCTTTCATTAAGCTAGGATCCAAGGTAACACGCTTAGCAAAATGCTGGCCTGTCATTACGATTTTGACCAAACCGCCACCTGATTGACCGGTAACTTCCATTTCAGCGATTTGTTTTTGAATTTCTTGCATTTTTTTCTGCATTTCTTGGGCTTTTTTCATTAAATCGCCTAAACCGGGCTTATCACCGCTAAAGGGTTTATTCATTGTTTGGCTCCTAAGTGATTGATTTTTGGATATCGGGGGATTTTAGCAGAAATGCGGCTGGGGCTCCAGAGCTTCTAGGAGACGATTTTTTGAGGCAGATGAGAATATTTTGGGAAATCTTTGATCAAATTAAGATTATTTTAAGGTATGTTGGTTAATATTGAACCATGCAGATAAAAAAAATGATCTATACTTGAGTTAAAGAAGGTTTTTTTTCAATGGGTTATTTAATAAACAATTGGCAAAGATAACTTCAAAAAAACCAATTTTGTGAAAGTTTTATAATAATTAAATAAGGGATAGAGCGTTAATCAATAATAGGTGATATTTATGCCGAATTCAAAATTTTATGAGCTAAAAAGAGCTCTCGCTGCTAAAAGACTACTGGTACGTTTTCCTTTTCCTCAGGAGAGAAATCCATTTAACCTTCCTGTACGCCCTGCCAAGTTACCTGAAACAAAAACAGGAATAGCAAAAACAAAAAAGGAACTAGAGGAAGCAGCAGACATTGTTAACAAACCTATTGATGCTGTTGTTTTATTACCTTCTAGAAATAGCAAAATGGAGAAAGCTCGCAGTGAAATGAAGCATTATGCACGCTTAGACAAACAGGCCAGAGATATGAAAGGTGAATCAGACTGGCCAAAACGAAAAGAAGCTCTAAGATTGCGCGATGAGCAAGAGCAAGCTTTTATGTCTATGGGACCTATTGTTGAAGATCAAATGTGGTATGAAGATCTTAGAATTGCTATGGATTCTGCTGATCCAAGAGTGCGAGAAACATATCAATCATTAATCGAAGTTGAAGGAGCGGTAGATAGCAGGATTGATTCTGCGCAACGAGAATTATTTATAGCTGTCCTCGAAGAAGCCAAAGCTTCAACCGCGCTTGAACCTTATCTCCAAAAATTGGATGAAGTATCAGGTGTCATAGATTCCAGTCCTATTTTGGACTTGAGAAGTAGAAAAATCGCAGCAGAAGAACAATGGGAATTTATTCGTTATGATACTACAGAAGAAAGAATTGCTGCTGCAAAAACAAGAGCAGAAGCCCAACGAAAACTGCTAGATTGGATAAAGAAAAATGCGACTGAATATTTTGAATCTATTCAAAAAAGTTTAGAAGAAGTCGGTGCAGCAGTAGAAGAAATTAATAAAGAATTACAAGAAGGGATGCAAGAATTCTTAAATAATTTAAAAGTTGCTGGACAGGCGGCTGTTACGGTTGTTTCTCCAGTTGCGGGTGCTGTAATAGAGATTGGAGATTTAGTAAAAGTAGTTGCGGACAAAGTTGGTAGTGCAATTGATCTATTTTTAGAAGGAGACCGAAAAGCTGCGCAAGAAGAAGAGGAAAGAACATCGAAAGAGGCAGAAAAAATAATGTATCAAGCTTTGCGTCAACGTTACATTAAGAATGCTTATGATCAATATCAAAAAGAAAAAATTAATCAAAACAATCCTAGAACATATGGTTTTTATGCAAAAAAATTATTGGCACGAATTTCGATTATTGAAAAGCACTACGAAGGAAAAGCAATTCCTAAAGAATTATTGCTTGATAGTACGAAAGATTTTGAAGCGATAAAAAAAGAAGCAGAAGAACAATTAGCAAAAATTGCCGAAGCATCTTTGGAATCAAAAACTCAAAAAGAAGTCAATGAAAGTTGGCAAGCTATCAAGGAAAAATGGCGAGAGATTAATGATTTAAAAGAGCCTCATCGACAACAAGCAAAACAAAAACTTTATCGAGACTGTTTATTTGAATACGAAGCTGCAAAAAAAACAGCAACTTCAGAACGCGAGCGTTTGCGATCATTAAATCTACCTGCATTTAACAAGCAAGAACTCATTAAAGCAAGTCAATTAAAACACGTACTTGAGCTTATTACCAAAGATGATCAAGTGGAAATTCTAAAGCGTAATAAAAAAATTCAAGCACTCAAAGTAAAAATACAGAGTAAGGGTTCGGGTTTTAATGAAGATAAAAGAAAGGAGATGGCTAAATATATAGTAGAGAGAGAAATTGCCATTTATCGTGCTATTCCCGAATCAGACAAAAAAAATAAATGGAACCAACTACAAAGAGTTAAGGTCTGGGTCGATTTGTTTGAAAGACATTATGAAAAGTTATCTGATAAATTATTATCAAAAAAAGACAGAGAGAGTCTAGAGGAACACGATGCAGGAGATAAAGAAATTCAGCGAAATGTTTGCATCGAATGGGCAAGAATGCAAGCAAATCTAACCACAGCAAGAGAAAGAGAAAAAGCTATGGTTTTATTGGCATATGAACAATTTCTTGCAGTTTCAACAGCACTTAAAAGTGAAAGAAATGAAGCTAAAATAATTCAATTGAGGCAAGAACAAGGTAAGTGGGCTAATCTTGCAGCACCTTTAGTATTCATGTTTGAAGAAAATTACGGAGAAAACTTGTGGGTGGTTGATAAACAAGATTTAAAAAAAGAATATTTAAGAAATCAGGTATATGGTTATATAAGAAAATTTCTATTAACACCTCCAGAACCAAGAGGGGCGAAACATGAAGCTGGGGCAAAAGCAAAAGCATGGTTGACTTATTATGAAAGAAATAATTTTGGGAAATTTCCTTCAGATTGTTTTTTAAAAAATGTAGATTTTCGAAGAGAATTAGATCTTTATGAATTTGATCCAAACAAACCTGGCATAGTTAAGGCATATGAGGTTGTCGGTTTAGAATTTGTAAGAAAATTGAATGTTGATAAATTAAAAGGAAATGATCCTACAGTTGATCCAGTAGCATATCGAGGGTGGATGAATGAAAAAATAAACGCTCAAGAAGAAATGGGTTTATGGCTTAAGAAGCACAATGAAGATATTCAATTGAGTCCCCTTGGTAGGTTAGCTCAGGTTAAATTAGGTGATCAAGATGTTGAACAAGCATGGCTGATTAAAGAAAGGTCTT
>JANWKO010000156.1 GCA_025451335.1 Gammaproteobacteria bacterium | reverse complement strand
GGTACACAAGATGTGCATAAAGAATTAGAAAAACGCTTAAGCCATTTTTTAGGAATGGAAGACACGATTTTATATTCATCTTGTTTTGATGCCAATGGTGGATTATTTGAAACGCTATTGGGTACAGAAGATGCCATTATTAGTGACGCATTAAATCACGCCAGTATTATCGATGGTATTCGCCTCTGCAAAGCGAAACGTTTTCGTTATGAAAATAATAATATGCAAGATTTGGAACAAAAATTAAAAGAAGCACAAGATTGTCGTTTTCGTTTAATTGCAACCGATGGCGTATTTTCGATGGATGGTATTATTGCCAACCTCCCCGCTATTTGTGATTTAGCTGACAAATATGATGCGTTAATCATGGTAGATGATTCGCATGCAGTCGGCTTTATGGGTGAAAATGGTCGCGGCACACCAGAATATCATCATGTCATGGATCGAATTGATATTATCACTGGCACACTCGGTAAAGCTTTAGGTGGCGCATCGGGTGGTTATACCAGTGGAAAAAAAGAAATTGTTGAATGGTTGCGGCAACGTTCCCGACCATATTTGTTTTCAAATACTTTAGCGCCTGTTATCGCGGCAACTTCCATCACTGTTTTAGATTTATTAGAAAAAAATCATGATTTAATTAAAAAACTTCATGCCAATAGTTTATATTTTCGTAATGGATTAGAAAAATTAGGTTTCAATCTCATCCCAGGTGAACATCCAATTATTCCTGTTATGTGAGGTGATGCAAAATTAGCGAAAACCATGGCAGATGCATTATTACACGAAGGCATTTACGTCGTTGGGTTTTCTTATCCTGTTGTCCCACATGGACAAGCACGAATTCGCACGCAAATGTCTGCTGCACATGAAACAACTCATTTAGATAAAGCCATCGAAGCTTTTGCTAAAGTCGGTCGAAAACTAGGAGTCATTCAATAATGAAAGCATTAATGAAATTAAAACCAGAACGTGGCATTTGGATGTCAGAAGCTCCCATTCCTGAACTGGGGCCCAATGATGTTTTGATTAAAGTTAAAAAAACAGCAATTTGTGGTACCGATATTCACATTTACAACTGGGATGCATGGGCACAACAAAATGTACCTGTTCCTCTTACTGTTGGGCATGAATTTGTTGGTGAAATTGCTGAATTAGGCAATGAAGTCACCAGTTTTAAAATTGGTGATCGAGTTTCAGGTGAAGGACATATTGCTTGTGGTTTTTGTCGCAATTGTCGTGCTGGCCGGCGTCATTTGTGCCGAAAAAATGACAGTGTAGGTGTGACACGTAATGGCTGTTTTGCTGAATATCTCGCGATTCCCGCTGTAAATGCTTATCCTATTCCTGATTCCGTATCGGATAGCGAAGCAGCGATTTTAGATCCTTTTGGTAATGCTACCCATACTGCTCTTTCTTTTAGCGTCGTTGGTGAAGATGTGTTAATTACCGGAGCAGGTCCTGTTGGTATCATGGCTGTTGCGGTAGCAAAACATGTTGGTGCTCGTTATATCGTAATCACAGATGTTAACAAATATAGGCTAGAATTAGCAAAAAAAATGGGAGCAACCTTAGCGATCAATCCACAGCAAATGTCGCTTGATGAGTCCATGAAGAAATTAGGCATGCGCGAAGGTTTTGATGTGGGATTAGAAATGTCAGGTAATCCTAAAGCCTTTAATGACATGTTAGCTCATATGAATCACGCAGGAAAAGTCGCCTTATTAGGATTTTTACCCCAAGATACACAAATTAATTGGAATCATATTATTATGAAAGGATTGCAATTAAAAGGTATCTATGGCCGGGAAATGTTTGATACCTGGTATAAAATGATTTGTATGATACAAACCGGATTAGACATTACCCCAGTGATCACACATGAATACCCCATCGATGACTTTCAAAAAGCATTTGATACCATGCTTTCTGGGCAAAGTGGCAAGGTTATTATGTCCTGGTAAGAGTTTTTACCAGGTTTTGATTAGGGTCTGTTTACAATTCTACATGCCGTTCAGAAATCCTCGATTTTCTATGCTTCGATGCTCATTAATTAACAACATAAACTTCGCAGCCAGATATTAAAACATTTACTCGAAAAACAAGGATTTCTGACTCGTTGCAAACTGACCCAAACAATAAGGAAAAAACACTTGGTCTAGATTACAGTTGGCTTCTTTTCCTAAATAAGTAAGCAATTGATTTATTTAAAAACTTCTAATTAATGATTCATAAATTTCAACAAAACCAGACAAATTTAGACTAAAATTAATTAAGGGGGTAATTAAATCGCATAGCAATTGAGGTACAAGATGCCCATACAACCGTTTCCTCAGGAAGAAAAAAAGCAACCAAATATAGCTATAGCTGTTGCGCAACTTAAGGCTCCCTACTTACACGACGATAAACAACTGGGCAAAAAAATTAATCTTTCTACTGAAAGTCGTCGTATTCCCTTAAAAGATTTTTTTTCAAAATTCAAAAAAAATTTAAAGGCTAGGCTCGCTGCTTGGGAAAGTAATAAAGAAGAATTCAAAAAACCTGGCGTAGAAGAAATAATAAAAGTTTTACATGTACATGTTGATGCGCTAAGTCCATTTGAAAGCATTTTTAAAGATGAAACCAGTATTGGTTCTTTCGGTCCGCTTGATGCTAAGAAGTTATTGAAGGTAACAGAAGTAAATTTAAAAAAGCATCTTGATAAATGTCCATCAAGCAAAGAAGCCATTGATCTACTTAAATTTTTTATCGAAGGATTAACTATCATACTTGCACATGATCAATTCCTTGATTCAGATTTGTTTAATCAACATATTCATCCACTGGCAGCGAAAATCACAAAATATATTCCCGGAAAAACTGTGATGAAGAGCCTTGAAGCTGATCTTTATATTAAAGGAAAAGATAAAACCAAGACCACTGTAGATCAATACATTCAAGACAAAGTAAAAATAATGATTGAAGATCTTTCAACAACATTAGATGGTTTATATAAAGCACAAAGACAAAAAGTATTGGAGTTGATCCAGAAAATACCCCATGCTAAAAATAAAGAAAGGGGACATTATCGAGGCAAGATCAAAAATAAAGAAAAAAGAGAACGTAATCTGCCCAATGCCAAAGAAAAAGAAAAAAGAGAAGGTTATATAAAAGAATTAGAGGAAAATTGGAAAATTCTCGAGTCT
Source organism: Gammaproteobacteria bacterium (assembly GCA_025451335.1). GTDB lineage: Bacteria > Pseudomonadota > Gammaproteobacteria > DSM-16500 > DSM-16500 > JAJPGW01. The sequence continues at coordinate 9,007 of JANWKO010000156.1, read as the reverse complement.
GGTAGTTTTATTACTGCGATTGGTCGTTATTCGCCAATTGATTCTGGATTAATTAGCTTTATTACCAATTTTTATGAAGAAACATATGGAGATACCATTTTTGAATTTGACACAAAAATATCTGAAACAAACGACTTTGAATCAATACTTGAATTAAAATTGGAGTTAGAAGATTTAAAAATTCAGATTAAAGCATATCAATTTGTCATGAAGGATAAAGTGGAAAAAGCAATAAATGAATTAGAACAGTCATTCAAATTACAAGTAATCGAAATATGTAATGTCAGTATTTCTGATCTTAATACTAGACTAGCCAAAGCCAACATCATAGCTGATATCAACGTATTAAGAGATGAATTTGTACAATTGAAAACACAGACTGCAAAATATTCTAATGAAATAAATGAGCATGTTAGAAATGATATAGCTAAATTGGGCGAAGCAATTGCACAGCGTGAAAAAGAAATAGATGCAAAACAACTAGAGGAACAAAAATCACTTCAACAAAAAATTGTCGAGGAACAAGAACATAAGCGTCAAACACTTGAGCAGCAACAACGTGAACAGGAAGAAAAGGTAAAGCAACTGCATGAAAAACATCTTCGTGAGAAAGCTGAGCAAAAACAACAAAGCGCAGCTCCCTTAAAGCAGGCAATTGCAGAGAGCCCAAGCATGATGCCGACAGATCAAGACAAAATACGTGAAAAACAGATATTAGGACAAATCGAAAATCCACAAGCAACTGAACAACCAAAGCAAAAAATGCCTGAAAAAGATAAAAAACAAAAAGATGATCACCTTGAACAAGTATCTGAAGAAGAAAGAAAACAAAAAATACGTGAGCAACCAGAGTCTAAATCTCTAGCCGCTAGACAACAAACGACTAAGCAGCAAACAGTCGAACAACACACACATCCTTCTACTCATCATAAAAAAGGTAGTAGTCAAGAAGGTATGCAAAGCACACCAACTCAAAAAAGATCTACTTATTTGAATATAAAATTTTTTAAAAAAATGTTTAGAACAAAATCCTCTATTTCTTCACACTCAACGGAGAGCAGTATCGCCTCTTCGGCACAACCACCACAGCAAGCCTCTAGAAAGAGAGCTTTAGCAATTACCATAGATGAACATGAAGCATTAAAAGCAATCGCAAATGCAGTTATTGTCAATGGCAAAATAGGACGTTTTAAACCCACTGTTTTTACCTTGGGTTCTAGATATAAATTAGACCCAAAAGATACCAATTTATATCAACTTGTTGGGCCTGTTGCTCAAATATGGAAACTTGCTAAATCATATGTTGCGACCGAAATTTCTTCTCAATCCCCTGCATCAAGTAAAAACACATTTTCAGATCTTAAAAAAATAATCGATATTGCAAAAAAAATAGCAGTGGAGCAATATGGGCAGGACTATGCAAAATATGCAGAAAATGAAGAAAAGAAGATGCAGGAGGCACACTATGGGCATCCTATTCCGGATCAATTTTGTTTAGCGATAGCATTGGCTGTTGATGACCATGGAGGACTTAATCTATCTAAACTAAATTACAATCTAGATCAATTGAAACATTCTCAGGATAAAAAAGAACTAAAAGATATAGTTTCCATACCTTCCTCAACAAGCAGTCGCAGTTCTTTATAATACAGGATTGACAAGCATCCATTTTTAGCAAATGCTTAACAAATGCTTCATAGGAGATGAAAATGGAACCTGTACGTCATGCACGTTTATTTCGAAATGGTCGCAATCAGGCTTTGCGCATTCCGCGTGAATTCGAATTGCCTGGTCAAGAAGTTCTGATTCATAAAGAAGGTTCCTGCCTAATCATTGAACCAATTAAAAAAAGTAACTTATCTGCAGTGCTCGCAAGTTGGAAACCAATGCTAGAAGAATTTCCTGACATTGCTAGATAATATTCAAATAGCACCTCTGGGCCCTGACGTTGATTATCACTATGCAAACTTACGCACTTTCTTAGAAAAAAAAGGAAAACCTATCAGCGCTCACGACATGTTAATAGCAGCCCATGCCCTAGCTTTAAATGTGTTATTAATAACGAATAATGAACGCGAATTTAATCGTATTCCTGACCTCTCCGTAGAAAATTGGATAAAAGAAGAATCTGCACAATTAAATTGATCCATATCCAAAACGACAGGTTGTTAGCCCATATTAAGACGCTGTGCGTAAAGTCATGGTTGTGGTGGATGTCTCATCTTCAGTGCTAATGGATAATTCGTCTTTCAATTTCTGCATAATCTTAGCATTAGGTTTAGGATCTTTGATGCTTTTAAGTTCCGCTTGCACATTTTTAAGTAATGGCACCACTGTGTTAGGTTTAAAAAATAATATAGAAGTTGGAACAGTAGATTCAAATTGAAACGAATATATCATTAATAGAATGTCTTTTGATAAACAAGGAACTATTGCAGCCATTCTCAAATAAAATAATTCTCGATCTGCGTCATGCTTACAACTAAGTTTGTTTGAATAAGATTTAGCGACTTTTTTTACTTCACTAAACTTCATTTTAACTTGTTGATGGGAAGAATATCCTGATAAAAAATTATCTAAAAAAGAATCTCTTTTTCGATCAAATGTGACTTCTTTCTCTTCTTCTTTCTCTTCTTCTTTATCTTCTTTATCTTCTTTAACCTCCTTTGCTTTATCAATTTTTTTTGGAGAATCAAATGCTGCCTTTAAACATTTGAAAACAACAGGATCTAATTGATTATGCGAAGCAAATCGATTCAACATAAAACTCAACCCTTCATCTTCATCTTCTAATTTTGCGCCATCTTCTAAAAGGCATCTTGCTCCGGAATAATCTGAATAGGTTAGCGCATCATCTAACAGTTTTGTTTTCGCCTTATGCTCATCATAGATTTTCTGTCCATCCACTATCGCAAGTTGGATATCTGTGCGGCGATAATTTGCGGCTAATCTACTCGGACTCCGACCATATTTATCATACATAAAGGGATTGGCTTTGAACTCAAGCAAAACCTTAGCCATTTCAGTTTGGCCATATTTTGCAGAAATATGAAGTGCTGAGAGATCATCTTGAGTACCATCAGCCGCATTAGGGTTAGCTTTTGCCTCAAGCAATGCGCGAGCAATTTCTGCACGTGTAATTTCATTTACAAAAGGAGAAAGAGAAGTAATGAGAAGTGGTAGCAACTTGTTTCTTAGATCAGGTTTTTCTGGATTGGCTTTAAACTCAAGTAATATACGAACATTGTCAGTAAAGCCATATGTGATAGCACATACAAGTGGCGTTGGCATACCAGTACTTGAACATGAACCATCAGGATTCGCTTTAGCCTCGAGCAATGCACGTACAATTCCTTTGAGTTTATTACCGCATAGAACGGCTCGGGTAAGAAGGGTAGCCCCTTCTTCATCAGTTACATTTATATCAGGTGGAGGATTTGATGTTATAAGTTCAAGCGCAGCATCATTTGCCTGATGAAGTATTTCATCATTGGTTAATTCCTCATTTTTTAAAATATCAAATAGCGCTTTCGCATTTCTTGGAATCATTATCACCTCTTACTAAATTGATGCAATTTAACCATTAATCACACAGATAGCTTAATGTATGTTTAAAATATTTTCAGTTTGGATATATTATGCACTAATTTGTTAATATGAATTAGGGTACTAAATACCCTAGTTAATCGTGACATGATTGCCTTAACAAATGCGTAAGAAAGCGAGTAAGGTTAATGTATTGAATATAGAGACTTTTTTCTCTTCTTTTTTGTGAAGCAGTACTTATCTCAAATTAATTAGCTAATTATTTGATTTTATTGATATCTATTTAAAATATACAAAATAGATCATTTTTTGTAAAAAAAATTGATCAAAATATGATATTTTTTGTGATCAAAATATTGACAGAATAGAGCGGGTTTGGTATGATTTTATTCATTGTGATCAATTAACAATTGCTTCACAATCACTCCCTCGTTTTAGGTGGATCTTAGGATCCACCTTTTTTTATACCGAAAGATTAGGCTATGCTCAAACCCTTTCACTGATATCTAGCTTGTAGAAAACTAAACAATGCCCGCAATGCCATCGCCTCTCCTCCTTGTGGTCTACCAGGACGAGGTTTTAAATTCCAAGCCATTAAATCAAAATGCACCCATGGAATATCATCAGGTACAAATTCTTTTAAAAATAAAGCCGCTGTAATCGCACCACCATAAGAATCAGTCGAATTGTTATTAATGTCAGCAAATGGCGTATTCAAGGAATCACGATATAGACTAAACAAAGGCATGCGCCACACTGGATCCATCACCTCATTTCCATGCTGAATAATTTGCTGAGCTACGTCATCGGAATTAGAAAATAAAGCTGGCAATTCGGTTCCTAATGCTATTCTGGCCGCACCGGTTAAAGTAGTGATATCAATCAATAAATCCGGTTTTTCGCTTACTGCTTCTGTTAAAGCATCTGCTAAAATGACCCTGCCTTCTGCATCGGTATTGCCAATCTCGATAGTAATTCCCTTGCGACTTTTAATAATATCTCCAGGTCGGTAAGCATTGCCTGAAATAACATTCTCGACTGCGGGTATCAACACTCGCAGACACACAGGCAATTCCGCTTGAATAAGCATTTGCGCCAAACCTAGCACATGCGCAGCACCCGCCATATCTTTTTTCATCAGCACCATTGCGTTAGCCGGTTTTATATCTAAACCACCGCTATCAAAACACACACCTTTTCCAACTAGAGTAACTTTAGGATGTTTTTTATTACCCCAACGCAAATCAATTAATCGAGGTGCATCGTCACTCGCACGACCCACTGTATAAATAGTTGGGAAATTTTGCTTTAATAAATCTTCGCCGACAATTTGCTTCACTTTCGCTTTCAACGTTTTGCTTAAGTTAACAGTAGATTTAGCTAACTCAGAAGGACCCATATCGTCAGTGGGTATATTTATTAAATCACGTACATAATAAATCGATTGAACGATATTGTTAATTTCGGGAATATTATAAAGTTCTGAGATATTATTATTTTTTGAGATTGTTTTAATTTCTGCGATCTTTTTAATGTCTGGGTCAAGTTGATCTGATAAAAATAATTGTGCAGGTTTTCGATTCAATTTTTTATAATTATTAAATTGATAACTACCTAGACCCCACGCAATGGCAAAACGAGACAAAAATGTGAATGCTTTTTCTTTTGCGATTGTTGGCAAATCGAATTGATAAATTCCTTCTGGTAAAGTAAGCGGTAAATTGCCAACTCCCCAAAAATTTTTTATATCAGAAATACAATAAATGACACGTTGCAATTTACCTGAAACATCTGGAATTAAACTTATGTTACCTGCTTCACCGCGAAATTGGGTATCATTAAACCATTGTTGAATAAAGCTGGATTGCCTTTTAAACCATTCGGGATAATCAGCTTGTGGAATAATGACCACAGGAACAGAATTTTTCGCGCTCTTGACAAAGCAAGACAGCATAAACAAACCTCCGTTTTTGTATGATTTATTGACTCCTTCTCGTCAGAAGTCAATAAACCCTTACGCATATGCAATCAAAAAACCATAGAGCAAAATTAGTCTGTTTACAATTCGCTTAGCTAAGCCGGAAACCAGCGAAATGTCAACAATCCCAAGCCTAACAAGCAATTAAATTATCAGCCGGCGTGTACTCTTCTTTCAACGCTTCTGCAACGGTTTTATGGGTTAACTTACCTTTGCAAACATTCAAACCATTGAGTAAATGCGGGTCTTGACGCATAGCTTGTTTAAAGCCTAAATTTGCGAGATTTAAAATAAATGGCAATGTCACATTATTCAATGCAAATGTCGAAGTCCTTGGTACCGCACCTGGCATATTGGATACGCAATAATGCACTACACCATCTACAACATAGGTTGGATTTTGATGTGTTGTAGGACGGCTTGTTTCAAAACAACCGCCTTGATCGATAGATACATCCACCATCACCGATCCTGGACGCATCGTTTTTAACATGTCTCGACGTATCAATTTTGGCGCTGAACCACCAGGAATCAATACGGCTCCTACAATGAGGTCGGCTGTAGTAACATGGCGTTCGATGGCATCTGTCGTCGAATAAACCGTCATAATTCGTGAACCAAATTGCAAATCCAATAAATTTAAACGTTCAAGAGATTTATCAATTACCACAACTCGCGCCCCCATTCCCATGGCCATGCGCACGGCATTTGTACCTACAACACCACCGCCAAGAACAACCACTTTGGCAGGAGCCACACCGGGTACCCCACCTAATAAAATACCACTACCGCCATGTGTAATTTCCAGACTTGTCGCCCCAGCTTGAATTGACATACGTCCAGCCACCTCACTCATAGGTGCAAGCAGAGGCAAACCACCACTTTTATTAGTTACGGTTTCATAAGCAATTGCTATACAACCTGATTCTTTAAGCAAACGCGCTTGTTCTGGATCGGGTGCTAAATGTAAATAGGTAAAAAGAACCTGATCAGAGCGCAGCATTTTGCATTCTTCTTTTTGTGGTTCTTTAACTTTGATAATCATGTCAGCTATTTGAAAAATTTCTTCTGCTGAAGCTAATATAGTTGCGCCTGCGTGTTCGAAAGCTGCATCATCTATGCCAATGCCAATTCCCGCATTGTGTTGCACTATGACTCTATGCCCATTAGCAACTAATTCTCTGACACTACTAGGCACTAGCCCAACACGATATTCATTGTTTTTTATTTCTTTTGGCACACCAATTAACATAGATTTCTCCAATATATAAAATATAAGGGTCTATTGAATTGTTGTAGGCACAACCTACTTACATCAACAGACCCTAAACATCACTTAAATTTCTAATAATAACTTATTTACCCGCTGTACAAATGCGGCTGGATCTTTGAGTTGTCCACCCTCTGCTAATACCGCTTGATCGAACAAAATTTGCGTCCATTCTCTAAAACGATCATCATCCTTTTCTTCTTGCAATTTTTGCACCAGCTTGTGCTCAGGATTTAATTCAAAAATAGGTTTGACTTCTCCCACTTCTTGACCAGCTGCTTTTAACATTCGTTGTAATTGAATTCCCATATCATTTTCATCTGAAACCAAACAAGATGGAGAATTTGTCAAACGCTGCGACATACGCACATCTTTTATTTGATCACCCAAGATGGTTTTAACATGCTTAATCACCCCATCAAATTCTGTTTTTAATTTTTCTTCTTTTTCTTTTTGCGCGGTTTTATCAGCTTCCGTTTCAATTTCATCTAAGTTCACGTCACCTTTTGCCACCGATTGTAATGGCTTACTATCATATTCAGATAAATGTCCAACCAACCATTCATCAATTCGATCCGACAATAACAGTACTTCAATATTATTTTTACGGAAAATTTCCAAATGCGGACTTGATTTAGCAGCATTGAAACTTTCTGCTGTAATATAATAAATCTTCTTCTGATTTGGTTTCATTCGCTTGATATAGTCATCCAGAGAAATCATTTGTTCTGGTAAATCATTATGCGTTGAAGAAAATCGTAATAATTTTGCGACACGAGCACGATTAGCAAAATCTTCAGCAGGACCTTCTTTTAAAATGCTGCCAAATTGCGTCCAAAATTTAGCATATTTTTCTGGATCATCCGTTGCCAATTTATCTAGCATATCTAAAACACGCTTAACAAGTGCACTATGTAATTTCGGAATAATAGGATTATCTTGCAAAATTTCCCGAGAAATATTTAGTGGTAATGCATTTGTATCGACGATCCCACGCACAAATCGCAAATATAATGGCATGAATTGTTTTACTTGATCCATGATAAACACACGTTGCACATACAGCTTTAAGCCGTGCTGTTGCTCTTGATTCCACATATTAAAGGGTGCATGGGCTGGAATATAAAGCAAACTGATATAATCAAGATTACCACCTTCAACCTGATTATGAGCCCATAACAGTGGATCTTCGAAATCATGAGCAATGTGTTTATATAACTCTTTATATTGATCATCAGTAATGGAATTTTTTGGTAATGTCCATAATGCTGTTGCACGATTCACTTGTTCCCATTCTTCAGTTGTTTTCTCTTCTTCTTTTGCATTCATATCAGGTAGTTTGCGCATCATGATAGGAATATTAATATGATCAGAATACTTAGAAATAATAGTACGCAAACGCCAATCATTTAAAAAATCAGCTTGATCATCACGTATATGCAAAATCACATCTGTGCCACGAGAATTTTTTTCAACATTTTCTATCGTATAGTCGCCTTCACCTGCTGATTCCCATTTCACGCCATGTTCAGCAGTTAAACCCGCACGTCGGGTAATGACCGTTACTTTATCCGCAACAATAAATGAAGAGTAAAAACCAACACCAAATTGACCAATGAGATGAGCATCTTTTTTTTGATCACCTGTTAACTGTGTCAAAAATTCTTTAGTTCCCGATTTAGCAATGGTACCTAAATTTGCAATCACTTCATCGCGATTCATTCCAATACCATTGTCACTGATAGTGATAGTTTTTTCTTTTTCGTCAAAACTAATTTTTACTTTGAGATCAGAATCATTTTCATATAAAGCTGGATCAGATAATGTTTCAAATCGCAATTTATCTGCAGCATCAGATGAATTAGAAATTAATTCACGTAAAAAGATTTCTTTATTACTGTATAGAGAATGAATAACGAGATTTAGCAATTGTTTGACTTCAGTTTGAAAACCTAAAGTTTCTTGTCGCGCATTAACCATACTTAATACTCCAGAATAAAATTAATTAAGATGAGTTGATATTTCTATAAAACCGGCAATTAACACGCCGATATTCGGCACATCTATGAGCACTCAAATATCGGCATTCCAGTTCATATAAAGAAAAATCAATAGACCTCAGGATGATGAGGTTTTATTTTAAAAAATCAAGTCACTTTCTATTTCTTATCCAAATGCATTTCTTTTACTTTGGCAACGACTTCACCCACAAT
>JANWKO010000155.1 GCA_025451335.1 Gammaproteobacteria bacterium | reverse complement strand
TTTTATCTTTTGCATTTTGAGTTATACGTTCTAACGATAATAGTCTCGTTTGATTAAATATATTAGATAAATCTTCAATTTCTCCTTGAGCATATGTTTTTAAACGACCCAAAAACCCTCCTGTCATGCCTGTAGAATAGGTGACAGTACCAAATGAAAAACAAACTGGTTTATAACCTGAATCCAAAAGTGAATAAAATTCTTGACCATTAGCACAACTTGAAAAAAAGGGACTGTCTGCATTTTGATTTTTAATAAGACAACCTGTTGAAATAAATTCAACATGACCAGACAAAATCAAAACTTGATTGAAAATACCAATAATTCCAACTGCTGGAAATGCTTGAGATTCTTCTTGCATACGTTGAAATGCAAGTTCTCTTCCATTACTAATAAGTTGAGTGATATTTCTCAGCTCGTGCCCCAACATGCCTTTTAACTCGGATCCAATTGTTCCGCGCAATCCTAGAGAACAAATACTATTTCCTATAACATACTCACTAGGTTGATAACCTTTTTGAAATAAGCAATAGATTTCATTTCCGGATAAAGTCGTATTAATCATTCATTTCCTTATGTGTGATCCGCAATTACCAACTAATTTACATTATCTTACACTATTCTTAATAATATCTTAATGTTGATCAATTTATAATCAATTATTAGATGATAAATATATTGATTTAATACGATTTGCTAATATAAACAATAGGTTAGTTTTACATTGCTTTTCGTCCAATCATCAGCAAATAACAATTTTCACAAAATGTTAATTGCTGCGTTTGCTTTATTTGAAAAACAAGTTTTTTTAGGAAAATATTCAACTCTTTGTTATAAAGATTTATTTGTTTTTTTATTAAAACAAAAGTCAACTGGTGAAACATTCTTATCAAATTATAAAATTATGGATGACAAATGGAAATCGGAAAAACCAATAAAAGGGGAAGAATTAACAGAATTTGATATTCTTTTACAATTAATCAAAATACTTGAAGAACATAGAAATGATACTAGATCAGGGATGTTACATGCAATGGATTCTCCAATTTTGCCATCTGCGCTATCAGGAAAACTAAAATTAGATTCGTTGGCTACTGATTTTGAACCTGAAGAGAAAACAGCTACACCTACAGTGATAGATCACCATTTTGCGCAAAAAACACCAAAAGCAGGAGAAAGAAATGTAGATTTGTTATCCCCTGTTTCAACACCATCTAGATCTTTCTGGAGTGAACAAACTCAAGCTTTCAATAGAGCTACTTCATGCGCAGCTCATTTTTTTAACAAAGCTACAGATACAACAAATAAAAAATTTGAAGCTGCGAAACAAATTGTTAAAGGTATGACTTCAACAACATAAGATTATCTATTCCAATGATGAGTGACCCCGGGAAATTTTAACTTAACATAATAAGCTGGAAAATAAAAAATAAATTAAAGATAAAATGGTCATCGCTTTTTTTCAAAGCGAATTGTATTTCCATCTGAGCTTGCAATATCACTGGAATGTTGCTTATTAAAAATTGAAATTGTAGTTTCTGCTGATTTTTTTTCTCTCTTCGAATAGGTTGTTATAAATTGATTAGCAATCTCAATTTCTTCTTTAAATTTGCTAGTCATATCATTTGTTGCATTACGAAAATCTTCAAATATTTCTGTTACAAGATCTGTTAAACTAGTTTTCATTTCTTCATCATGTATTTTGTCTACTTTGATGGGAGTAAATTTTGAATTTTTAATGGGTAAATCCTCGAGATTGGCAATAGCCAACGCAAGATAGAAAATATGCAAAGGATTATTTGGGAAAAATTCTATATCACTTAAAAAATGCCCATGAATAAAGGTTTTTTCTCGATGACTGTAAATAAATTCTTTAGATGGCCCTGGCGCTCGACTCATGTTATTACTCCTTACTTATAAAAGTATAGTACATAATGAGAAATTAAAAAAATTACAATATTTCAGTAACTTAGCAATTTATTCAAAATAATTTTTTGCCATATACTACTTACTAAAAAACTGGCAAATTATCAATTCTTTCCATAATAGATTCATCTATTGATTTCTCTCTATTAAAAAAGAACGAACTGATCGTATCAAAATATTTCAATCCCAAAATTGGAACAAGGATGATCTCATCTAGCATCGTTTGAATAATATAATTTTTATCTTCATCAACTATTGAATGTGTAAATTTAAATTTTTTGATTGCCTGAATAAAGTCAAACTTGAAACGATTCTGTTCACCTGCTGTACTTAATGAATCAGCTTTGGAATCTGCTTTAATAAACCAAGATTTTAAAAATTCACTGACTTCACGCCTTAAACTGCTGCTATCAAGAAATCTGTTACTGAATAATTGATCACAATTACTTATTGCGTTTGCGATTTCCATTAAAAATAAAACCTTATTTTTTTCATTTTTGAATTCAGATTTCATATCTTCTTGGTATTTTTGAGTTGTTAAATCACTTGTTCTTGCTTTTCTTATAAGCGAATCGATACTCGCTGCAATGGATATTTTAGCTAATTGATCAATATCTTTAGACCATCTTACTGACTTAGTTTTTTTGCGCATCATTTGAAATTCATTTTCAATCTCTTTTAAACATTCCATAACTGATCGATCTCGCGGGAATTTGATCACATGAAATTTTTGGCAGACAGATTTCACACTATCTTGAGTACTTTTTTCATCAGCAGGTTCAGCGAGAAATTTAAGATAAGTCTCGCGACTCTTTTCATCATACAGTTCTTGAAGACTTTCTGAATCTTGCGAATACCTTCTTAATTTTGATTTCTTGATATCTTTATTTTTGTATGATGGCAATGAGAGTGTCATTTTATCTATATTTGCAAAAAACTCAGGCCTTATTTTCATTTGCTCTTTATAATTCTCAGATGAAGAGGCAGAAAATAAATAATGCACATACATGTCATGTCGATCAGAGTAAGCAGGGCCGCGATCATGAATATTCCATAGAATTTTAGGATCATGTTCCACCCAAGGAATGTTTTCCATTAAATTGACTAATGAATTCTTTTGATCATAATCAGGAAGATTCGTAAGATTAAATAAATCCACTTTTACTTGAAATTTATTTAAAACATCACACAAGTTTTTTTGTTCTTGAACATCGAATAAATTAATATTGATTGCTACAATATTTTTACGTTTTAAAGCAGACATGGATTTGTTGAAATTTTCTTCGTCATACATGAAATGAAATTTTCCTAATTGACTTATTCGATCAGTCAACCAGCCTAAAGGATCGCTCCAAGTTCCCCCCCAAATATGTAACCATTCCTCATACCGTTCCATGACTCGTTCAAAATTAATATTTTTTTTCAGGTATTCATCATAAAGATAAAGCAAATGATCTTTCTGGTGCAAAATAAAAGTTAATAATTTTGGATCAATATCACAGATGATAATGTCACCCTTAACTTTGTCCAAAATAGAAAAGACATCCGATTCCGCAACTAAAAGATTCACTATGGAATCTGATTTATCTTCTTTGATTTCTGGCAAAATTTCAGACAGCGAAAAATGGTCATTTGAAGTCCAAAAAGTTTGCATTTTACTGCTAATTTCATCTTCTCTGTTTTTTGCAGCATTAAAACTGATCGCTATTGCATCAACTAAAGGCATAAAATTTAACTCCTCGGTGTTATTACGTGCATGATCTTTATTTTTTATTAATGCAATCTTATCATCAAATAATTTACAATAATAGAATTAATGAATTACAATTATTCTATAATGCAAAAAATGGGCCTAGGTTCTAAGTTAATTTTTTTATAATAGCATGCGTATTTTATACCCTATTTTTTAGAAAATTATTTTAATAAAATTCTCCAAAATAAATTTTTATCTTCGAGGTTTTTAAAATGTCAGCAGTAAGAACTAGTCAACAAAGTATAAAAGAAAAGTTATGTAAAATTAGTAATAATATTCTCGAAATAGAATATGACGAATTTAAGAATGAAAAAGAATTAAGGGACTTGCAATTTTTAACTAAAATCAAAGAAGCAAAATTTAATACTTCTAAAATAATCTTAGAAAGGGCAGAGAATTTAAAAGAGATTCTTGAAGTACAACGAATAATAACTGCTGAAGTATTAAATGGAGTAAATGACCTAATAGATAAAATAGTGGCAGGAGAAGCAGATATAAAAATTAAACCCTTGGAATTATATTTAATTCAATGTTGGAATCTTTACAATAAAATGGAGTTCGAGCACCTGAAATTTCTATGTGATATTAAACAAGATCATATTGAATTCCTTAAAGATCTTAGTAATGATCTTAAAAACCGAATGCATGCATTACAAAAAGAAATTGGAATAGAAGAACCTTCAATAAAACATTCCACTTCTATGACATCACTAAATAAATTTAAATCCTCAAGTTTAGTTGCTAGTAAGTCTTATCAAAATTTATTTAGCCAAAGTATTTCCGAAACAAAACCTCATAGTATCGAACCTGTACCAGAACATGAGGCTAAATGTCGAATTTAAAATAATTTGTATTTTTACTTAGTTACATAATGATAAAAATTTTCAAACTTGGCTTAATGGCGGATGAATTCGAGCACTAAGATTTCGCTGTTTAAGCCATTGTTCGAAGCTACGCCAGTGCACTTCTGGATATTGGCGATGCAATGAATTGATATCAACATTAAAACCCGTATTCTCGAACCACTTGTACATGGTGGCTAAATCCGGATTATATTTTTGAATTACTTCGATGGGAGTTTGTGCATATTGAATTTTTCTTCCTAATGATTTTGATAAACATTCTGCTGCCTCGATTCCCGTCAAAGAATCGGAAGCAATGTCAATACGCTTTCTAATAAATTTGGCACGATTTTCTAATGCTAAAACAGCAAAATTAGCAATATCATCCAGGCAAATTTGTGCTAACTTTTTATCGGGACTAAGAGGAGTGGAATAGATATCATTTTTTAATGATTCAAGACCGAAACTAAGTAAATTCTCCATAAAATAAACAGGCGCAATGATTGTATACTCAATTCTGGATTGCAAAATATGTTTTTCAATTTCCCATTTACTGTCAAAGTGTGGAATTCCAGTATTTTTATTTGCTGAAGCAACCGATGAAAAAACCAAGTGAGCTCCTGTCTTACGAGCTACATCAACAAGATTTATACCTTGAATAATTTCCGCCTCTTTACCAGATTCAAGAAAAGACGTCATCCCAAAAATTGCATCAACGTTTTTTGCAGCAGCCTCTAAGGACGCAGGATTCGTCATATCTCCCGTTATTAGTTTTGCACCAGAACTTAATAGTTGTTTTGCTGCAGAAGACGATGCTGATCGAGTAAATGCAAGCACATTATGTCCGTTTTTTAATAACTTACTTGCAACATGACCACCTTGGTTCCCTGTTGCTCCGGTGACTAAAACAGTAAGTTTATTAGACACAGCGATCTCCTTATCTTTAATGAGTTACTGGAATATGATGACACAAAAATTGAAATTTGAATAATTGGAATTTGAAATGACATTATCTGCCGCTCATTTTTGTCCAATTAATATACTTATAGATGGAATAGGGTAGGCTTCTGCAGGATCCAAGCAAGCCTATATCATTCACAGAGTGCCGAATTGGGATCAATTGTCACGCTTCAACAATCTGTAAATTAGACAAATTTAAACAATAGCCCCAGGAACGCTGCTACTTTTCAAGGTGTCGTCACTGACAGATTTTGATTTTTCAACAAGTTTTAATTTTTCGCTAATTGCCATCACTTTTATCACCGTTTCTTCTTGAATTTTTTTCCAATCTGCTTTGCCAGGTTTCACAAGAATGTCAATGATGATTGCATCAGGGTAAGTTACTTTAATAACATCAATGATTGCACGTGCATGTTTTTCCTCATCTTCAGCAACAATATAATAATCAGCTTTTTCCATTGTTTTTAATTTTTCACGAGTCCATTCTGCTTTTGATAATCTTCCAAGTACTGTGTAGTCAATAGTAGTCATGCGCTTGGGATCCAAGCCTGCTAATGTGTGGTATGCATCTAAAATTTCTTTACGATTTTTTGTTAAATTAAAAACTAGGTCTGGTCTACCCCAGTGACCTGATTTAATCAAAGCTTTACGCAAAGAACTATCGCGGAAACCCAGTTATAAGCTTATTTTGTTAAATACACAATCTCATGTTTATATTGTGGATATAACTTAATGAGATTTGATCTATCACCTAGTTCATATCCTTTAGGATCAAAACCAGGAGTCATTGTTGTACCCATCAGTGCATAACATCCGCCTTTTGCAACATAAGACCCTATCCAGGTATTTTTGGGAATGACAACTTGTGCTTGTTGTTGATGTAACACATCATTACCTAACGTGATCACACTTCCTGTACCATCTGGTTTTAGTAAAACCATTGTCACTGGATCACCAGAGTAAAAGTGATAAATAATATCGTTAGATAATTTATGAAAAAGAGAACGATTTTCACTTTTTAGAAAATAATAAATTGCCGTTGATTTTGGAATGTCTGATCCGACATCATCTAATTTATAAGTTAATTTAAAATATCCTCCTTCCGTTTCATTCGGCTGAAGTTGATATAATTTAATTATCTCATCAACTTCCTGATAACAAGAATAAGCATAACATTGAGATATAAACACTGTTGATAAGGCTATCATGGTTAAAAATGGAAGTTTAAATTTCATAAATGTTCTCCGCAGTTGAATTTAAAGAAAAATACTTTTTTAAGATTGAATATTGAATATCTTTATCAAGTTCAGAAATGCCATTATAAAGAGAATTCCTTTGACATATTCCTGCTAACAATAATGAAAAAGTTAGCTGAATATCATTTAATGGAACGTTATCATAATCTGATCCGTAGAAATTCAATGGAAAGCCTGAGTTAATCAAATTGATATTTTGAATATTGTATGATTTATGACATTCAGAATTTCTATCAACTATTTTTCTCAGATTAACAGCATCAAATTCTCTATCTGAAGAAGAAGCACTAATTAAATAAACGTTTTTCTTTAAATGATGGTACATTTCTTTATTCATAACATTATTTCCAGTTGCACCGATGATGATATCGTACTGATTTAGATTAACATCATTTATTAGTGTGTTATTTGATTGAATATCATGAAAGCTTACATAGGCTTGTTTTTCTAAATATTTTTCTAAGGCAATTCCTATCGCGCCTTTTCCTATAATGAGTATTTGTTTTTTTTCACAATTAATAATTTTTCTTGTGTGATTCAATATTGAAATTGCAATGTGTGGTGATTCAAAATTTAATTTTGCATAACTACGAGCAACATTAATAATTGGAAAATTAAATACTTGGTTACAAAGTTTATTATAACCAGAAGAAGTTTGCTCGACCCCAAGTGTAATATTGTAATTATTTATATGTTTTTTTGCAGCAGTGATTAACTCACCACCATCATCGAGTAAAATAATCTTTTTATTATCTAGACATTTCATTCTCAATAAACTTTCTTGGATGAACTTTTCTATGTAATCTTTAAATTGTTCATCAAAAGAGAGATGGCTATCATATGAAAATGAATCATCACTCACAAAAATTTTCTCTTTGCATAACATATTGAATGCAAGTTTACTTGATGAGTAACATTTTCCAATAATTGAAATATTTTCAGGCGGCAAACCTAATTGTATTGCTGCTTTTAATAAATAATATAATGATGGCAAAACATGCTGACATCCAATAAGATAAGTATCTTTCAACGTATCTCGTGAAAATTGTTTTGCAGTAAATTCTAATAATTCTAATTGGTTAGGTAATGTGATCATAATGCTGTTTAAATCCAAAGAAAAAATCTTCTTGATTTTCATTATGAAAATCAAACCACTTATTTAGTATGTTATTGTCAACTTCTTTAGGAAGAGGGAGTACGCCACTGGATCGGTTTTTATTTAAAACCAAATCGATACAAGTGTTATGTGCATAATATGCTGGATCTAAATATTCTATTTTAGTTGGTTCTTTAAGAACAAAATTTACTGGCATTTTTTCATTGAGTACTTCATCTACACCAAATTTATCACCAAACTCATCTTCTGCACCAATATTAACCAGGTATTTATTTTTAAATTGGCTTAAATCGAATTCACGACTGACAAACCCTTTATTCCCTGTTGCAGTAACAATGCAAAAAGCATCTTGAGTACAGTGTTCAACTATTTCTTTTTGTGAGGAAAGAATAGTTTGATATCCTAATTTTTTAGCATTTTTTAAAACATAAGGAAGTTTATCTATAACAACGACATTGTTAGTTATCTTTTTTAATTCCCGTGCAATCCCTACACCAACTTTACCAAATCCAAAAATAATATATTTTTGATTATTTAAATCTTCTTTAATTAATTTTTTGATTGCTCGCATGAATCCATCTGCTGAACCAATGCTATCTTCTAAATATTTTAATTGGCTATCATCGATGGAGATCACAGGATAATCGATTTGCATGCGTCTATATTTATTTGCGCCTGTTTGTGTTATTTCAACGGCACCAATGAGAGGATGCGTGACTTCTGCTAATTCTCCACAACAATCAAGCAAAATATCATAACGTTCAGAAAAGTTATGATCTGGAATAAATTTAATTGATGATTTTTTTATTAAATCAACTGCTTCAGAATCGGATCTCGCAAATTTTGGCATAGTGATAGTGGCATCTGCACCACTCATCACTAAACAATCAATTTTTAACAGATCAGAAATCATGATTGGCATATTATGTAAAATCTTTAAACCGGTATAAGGTTTTCTTCTTTTCATATCTTCATACAATTCATGCATGAAAGGAGTGCGGTGTCTTGGGTACATGTCCCATGCGAACGGAAAAAAGTATGTCATATCTCACCTCGTTCCAATTGAGTGAGATGAATTGTATAGAAGATGAAATTCTACAATACGGTATTAATACAGTATTATGAGAAAAGTTGTTGCAGATTATAATTGATAAAACGAGGGGGAATAATATCCATATAACCATGTTGTATGGATAATACCATTAGTTCAGATTTGGTTAAGCTACCAAATTTATTTTTAATATTTGAAATATAAAATTCAATAGTTCGTTTTGATAATTGCAAAACTTCGGCAATACGTTTTGCAGTCATACCACGTAAAACACAAAATAAACATTCCAATTCACGTGTAGACAAATCAAAAGGATTCTCAAATGCGCCAATTTTATAGGATTTTAAAGTGGATTTTTGGTGTTTATCGTCATATTGTTTAAGACTAAAAATAACATTTTCTTTTAATTCATTGCATTGAAAAATAGTCCCGATTATATGATTTTTATCATTAAAAAGAGGCTTTTTTTCCAATAGAAAAGATTTATATGGGTCAGGTGAGCCTATATTGTGAATTAATTTAACGGTTTTGCCGCTTAAGGCGAGTGTGTCGCAGTCATGATAAAAAGCAAGCACTTCTTCCGATCTTTCGCCAAGATCCTCATCTTTCATTCCTATAATTTGTTTGGGATATCTGAACCCATGGACATCAGCCAGATTGCGATTGCAACCTAAATAACAATGATTATTGTCTTTCCATGCGATATAACCAGGCAGTTGTTCAATAATATTAAGCATCAAGTCACCAAAACTCTCAGGATCTTTTTCTTTTTACACAGATATTTTCATATAGAATAGTAGGGGAAAGGTCGGCTCCATTATCCCAACAAATTGTGCCGATATCTGGATTTATTGTTACTTGTGAAAAGTATTTTCTATCTTTAAATGGCTCATAAACACCTTTAAATGGTACCAATTTTGAAATATCAATATCACCATGGCTGCCGTCATCAAATTTCAAATGCAGCTTATAGTCATTTAAAACTTTTACTTCAATTACATCAGCGTGAGCGCATTTCATATTCGTTATTCCAATGGTGCTATAGGTTTTAATTCCTGTAATTCCATAGCTAACTTCCAATCTTCCATCAATTCAGCTTGATGCTGGCTTGCCCATTCTATCACAAGTCCAAATACCTTGGGTGGCAAGTTTTCCATGTCATGGCAGCATATCAACATGCACGGGGAATATGACTTTACTAAATATTATAAAGGCTCAAAAGTATTTGATATGGAAAGAATTTTATCACTTAAGTTAGATGCGGCATGATTCGGAGGTAACAAACCGTCCCCTAATGAGGTATATGAGGTAATAATACAAACTTTAATAATTTCCTAGTATCCTTATTCTCAGAACCTATGTAATTAATCGTTCACAACGTTCACAACGATATTATAA
>JANWKO010000154.1 GCA_025451335.1 Gammaproteobacteria bacterium | reverse complement strand
TTTGGTTATAAACATAAACATAAGAACTGCACATATGTCATCACCAGCAATTTTGAAAAGCTGCGTTTTTATATAAATGATGCCACAGACTATGAAGAGTTCAACTTGTTTACTTTATCGCAGGCAAGGTTTGCATTGTTATACCTCTGTTTGCACAAACAACATTTACTTGCCAACGTTCCGCTGCAGGTAAAACAACAATCGGTTGCTAAAGAAGAAAATGTAACCAAACAACTCTATGCCGATTATTCTTCGTTCAAAAGAAAACTGTTTCAAAACATTGCGGAGCAAAACCAGCAATATGATAAACTGCTGCTTTTTAAAAAAACACAGAAGCTCTTAGACCGATTTCTGTTTATATTTTTTGCAGAAGACAGGCTGTTGCTGCCGCCTAATTCGGTAAGAGAAATATTGCAGCAATGGGAAGACCTGAAAGTAAAGTATGATGAATACTTTCCGCTGTACAACAGGTTTAAAAAATACTTCGGTTACCTGAACGTGGGCTATGTGGGAAAGCAACATGAAATATTTGCTTATAACGGCGGATTGTTTTTGGCGGATGATATTCTGGACAACATAACCATTGATGATAACATTTTATACGACGGTACCAAAACGCTTAGCCATTACGATTTTGAAACCGATGTGGATGTAAATATTCTTGGGCACATATTTGAGCACAGCCTTACTGAGATAGAAGAACTGCAGGCAGAACTTGAAGGAAAAGCCATAGAAAAAAATACCACAAAACGCAAGAAAGACGGCGTGTTTTATACGCCACGTTATATTGCCAAATATATTGTTGAAAATACTGTAGGCGCTCTTTGTACACAACAAAAAGAACTGTTGCGGATAGACGAAGAAACTTTTGCCCCAAAAAAAAGAAAAGACAGGCGAAAACTACTGCTCGATAAAATTGATGGTTACCGTACATGGCTTTTGCAATTAACCATTTGTGACCCTGCCTGTGGAAGCGGTGCTTTCTTAAATGCCGCGTTAGAATATTTAAAAAAAGAACACCGAACAACAGATGAATTGAAGGCAAGGATTTTCGGCGACACTATTGTGTATACTGATATTGATAACAGCATTTTAGAAAACAATTTATTTGGCGTTGATATAAACGAAGAAGCCATAGAAATTGCGAAGCTTAGCCTTTGGCTGCACACCGCCAAGAAAGGCAGAAAGCTGAGTAACCTTACTGATAATATTAAATGCGGCAACAGCTTGATAGATGATGCAAGCGTTGCCGGTGATAAAGCCTTTGTTTGGAGAGATGAATTTAAAAAGGTGTTTGCTAATGGAGGATTTGATGTGGTGATTGGGAACCCCCCGTATGTTGACATAAAAGCTTTGCCAAAAAATATTGTAGAGTTTATTTATAATTTTTATAAAAGTGCAAACAATAGAATCAATCTTTTTGCAACTTTTATAGAAAGGAGTTTAAACATTCTTAATGGTAGTGGACGCTTTTCCTTTATCATTCCATCGTCGTTACTTACCCAAGAATCCTATAAAGAACTTAGGAAAGAATTACTAAACACAACCCAACTAAACGCCATTGTCAGACTTCCAAATGAATCATTTGGAGGCAGTGCAGGTGAAGTAAAAGTCGATACAATTATAATGACTTTTCAAAAAGCTAAAATAGAAAATGATAACATAGAAATATTAGTTTATGAAGGTTTTGATCGAATAAATGAAATAGAAAGATTTACAGCACATCATAATTTCTTTATTTCTCAAAATGAATGGCTGAAGGATGAAAATTTTATTTTTCGAATTAATGTTGATGCAACTATTAATGGATTAATGCAAACAATCGAACGCGGTTCAAAAAAATTAATTGATTGTGCTGAGTTTTGCCTCGGCTTAACTCCATATGATAAATACAAAGGACAAACGCAAGAACAAATAGTAAATAAGGTATTTCATTCCAATTATAAAAAGGATGAAACATTTAAAAAATTGTTGGCCGGTAATGATGTTACACGTTATAATGTAAGTTGGAATGGTAAAGAATGGATAAGTTATGGTGAGTGGTTAGGAGCGGCGAGAGATAAGAGGTTCTTCACCTTAAAAAGGATTCTGGTAAAACAAATAATTGATTGGTCATCAAAAAGAATTTGGGCTGCCCTCACAGAAGAAGAGCTTTATAACTCACAAAATGCTTTTAACCTAATTGCCAGAGAAGATTACGCCACGGAATATCTGCTTGCAATAATTAATAGTAAGCTTATAAATTTCTATCATCGGAAGAAATTTCTCGAGGAATACAAAGATAGATTTCAGAAGATATTAATAAAGGATTGTAAAGAATTTCCAATTAAAAATATATCGCCAGATCAACAACAACCTTTCATTGCGAAAGCAAACATCATGATTTCAAAAAACAAAGAGGTTAACGAACTATCACATCAATTCAAACAATTATTACAGGCGAAGTTTTCAACCATCAACGTCAATAAGAGATTAGAAAACTGGTATGAGTTAACCGGTAATGAATTTTTAAAAGAATTATCTAAACAAAAAATAAAACTTCCGCTTGCGCAACAGCAGGAATGGCTGCAATATTTTGAAGAACAAAAAACAAAAGCCAATAACATTCAGCAGATCATCAACCAAACAGATAAGGAAATAGATGCAATAGTGTATGAATTGTATGGGTTAACAGAAGAAGAGATAGGAATTGTGGAGGGATAGCCAATCCAAACCTGTGAGGCTTTGGAAACTTCACTGGTTGGATTTCTGCATCAAACTAACAGATAAAGAATAGATGCATTGGTAGTGAGATTGTGAGTTGAAGATAAAAATATGAATGTGATTTATTCTTTTTGCATAATATAGTAATATGGAAAAAATTACAGTAGGAAAAGTTTTTTCAGACATTTCTACGAGCGATTTGTCAAGTGAATTCATTCAAGCGGCCTACGACTTAATTGAAGATGCAAAAACATCAGATTTTCGTTTTACTCGCAGCAAAATCGTCATGAGTTGTATCGGATCATTTTTATCTATTGAAGCATACATTAATCGAATATTTTATGACAGTTTTTCAACAAGTTCTAAAACAAAATTGAGCACCTTGCCAAGTGTTCCTGAACCTATAAAACTGTATATAAAGGCATCCTGGAGCAAGTTGTCAATTAAAGAAAAATGTATAACACTTATGCCAATCATTTCCCAAAAGGACTTAGAAATCAATCAACAGCCATTCAACCTTTTCATTGAATTTATTAAGTTTAGAAATCGGTTGGTACATGCTAAAAGCTGGGAAACCCAAAGTGATGTTTTGGTAACTCATGCAAATCTAAATGAATATGGTAAAGGTTCATGGGGAGGCAAAAGATTGCAAGTTAAAAGTGTAAAATTGGATGACGATTACCCACTAACGAAACTTTCAAGGGATCTCATTCAGCTGAATATTAGTGATGCTGAGAAAGCTTTAGAAATTGCATTCTTAATGATATTTAAAATAAGAAGCATGATTCCGGGTTCCTATACTGTTCCCTCACTAAATTTTAAAATCCCTAAAAATAAGATCGATTCTATTGCGGGAAAGGATGTATTAAATTTTATTACGCGATATTATAAGTAGTCATGTGAGATATTCTTAATTATGCAAGCAAACAATGACAACAGCAGGAATGGCTGCAATATTTTGAAGAACAAAAAACAAAAGCCAGTACCATTCAGCAGATCATTAACCAAACAGATAAAGAAATAGATGCAAAGTTGTTTGCATTGTAAGGGCTAACGGAAGAAGAGATTGGGATTGTGGAAGGGTAGGTAAGTTCGTGAGGTTGGGAAACCAATAAGTTTGAGCACTGGGAATATTCATATCAAATTGGTTTGGATTTATCGGTGTGATTGTTTTAGTTTTAAAATACTGGAATGCATGAGTTGGCAGAAAATTTTCTGAGATAAAAGAAAATTCAGACTAAATTATTAAAAGCTTTATCTTATAGTTAGTAGTAAAATTTATTTTTAATAGTATAAAATTCTAAGAGACATGTAAGCAGATAATTCGGACAAAGAACTTATTGAAAGGCTTTATGACACAGTTTTAGAAAAGAGAAAAGTTGATTTGACAGAGTTACAGCGGGCAAAGTTCTTATGGGCTTGCGAAAAAACAATAGCTGAAAATCCAGCTTTGGACTTTCACGATTGGATAATTGCGGCGCAGATTTATCTAAATTTTGTTCTAAATTTTCCAGACCTTGATCTTGGCCCTATTGTACAACATTTGGAAGATTAGCTTAAACGTTTCTTTAAATATAAATTTTTATGGCAAAAAACATTCGCGATTTTTTCAGTTCGAAATTGGATTTTATGCCAGACGAAAGTTTTGTCGAAGGAAATTCTGAAATTAATTCTGCTGGCCAGACAGTAAACAATTTCAGAAAGACCCTTCACTTCCTTGAGTGCAATCTGTTTGATACAATTGAGATCAAACAGTTCGAGGACAGAACAAAAAATATATTCTTTAAAAATTATCAGATTGACAGTATTAATATCACAAGCGTACAAAAACTAGTCGACGACTTGTATCTAGTTTATGGGGAAGACGATAATCACAAAGGCAAGTTTAACACCAAGGATAGAAACGATTTCTTGTCCGATGACTTTTATACCCTGTTCGGAAGATATTGGGGAACTGAAGGGAAAATCAAAACACCGATTGACTTATCAATTGACAGAGATCTAAATTCAATTACACTAAGTATTTGGGGCATCGGTATGGATTAACAAGAAGTAATGATACGGCATTCTTTTGCAGCCTGGGAGGTTTCCGAGAACCTCACAGGCTTTCGATAAAATATGAATTCAAAAACTAAATATTGGAAAATTGAATGTACAAAACAGCTGTCAACTATATTCCAAACAAAAGTTGATACGAGGCATCTTACTGAAAAGAAGTTAAAAGAATTTATTATTGTTTTAATATCAAAATATGCGCTTTCAGATGATGAAATTTTAGAGCAGCATTTAAGAGTACCTTTTAAAAAAATTAAGGATTATATTCAGATTCAATCTGAAAACAGGAAAATCAATAATTCTCTCATAATTAATTTTAGTGCACAAGTAGCAGACATTTCTGTTGTTGTTAGTTTGACAGAATAGTTTTGACTTTAGAGATTAAATAAATTCCTTTGAAGGCCTCCCTCAAAGACTGAGCTCAAAACGTCTTCAATTTCTCATTCATCTCAATCAAACCAGCTTTCTTAAGTAATTCGTCAGAAATTGCATTCAATTCCTGAACTGTTTCCTGCGGAGCAATATC
>JANWKO010000153.1 GCA_025451335.1 Gammaproteobacteria bacterium | reverse complement strand
ATTGATATCAAAAAGTTTTTTTCTAAGCTCTAATAATCTCTGTGACATCAATTTAAATTCAACATTAAACTTGAGGTCACCCATTATATCTATCGAGGAATCTATGCAGGGATTAAATTGAGGAAACATATTTTTTCCTATTCAATTTTTTACATTAATGTAAGTAGTTATAACTTTTTCAAAAAATGTGAACAATAGTGTTCACGATTTTCATTCTTGCCCTCATCAGTTTACAACCCAATGATCTCTGACAAGCGCGGCACAACTTTTGTTTCTTTAATTATAAATTTTTACTTATTATAAAGAAATACTTATTAAAATTTTTGTGTTAAATTTGGATTATATTGGCTTGCTTGGTAAAAATTGGTTCTGTCTTCGAAATGAAGACAGAACCATAATGCCATTAAGTCATACTATGTTTCTTTGTTTCTTCAGGCTCTTCAGCTTTAGCAAAATGCTGTGGCAAAAGAGATGGGCTAGTATTAAATGCCGCGCCAGAAGGTGAAAACATCGTCATCCCTGTGCCAAATGCTTTGGATAATACATTCAAAGCATCACCAGCCGTTAATATGCAATTCACGCTTGGCTTGGTTTCCTTCAATGCACCAGCAAACATTTCAATACTTTTCATTTTCACTTCTGCATCAAGTAAAGCAGGATTTTTGGTATAAACCTCACCTTTTGCTCCCAGTGTTGCTTGGATGGCTTTTTTCTCTGCTTCGGCAGTGATTTCTTTTGCCCTTGCTTCTGCAGTCGATTTTAGTTCCATCGCTTTCGCATCACCTTTTGCTTCCTCTTCTTTTGCTTTCGCTTTACCAATTGCTTCAGCTTCTCTGGCTTTTGCTTCACCTTGGGCGGTTGCAAATTTAGCATTGGCTTCACCTTCTGCTTTAGTCTTAGCTGCTAAAGCATCTTGTTCAGCTGCTTGAGCTCTTGCTTGTGCTGCAGAGACCAAATTAGCATTATCTCGATCTTGCTGAATTTTACTCAGATCAGATTCTTGTCCTTTCTTTTGCAGAGCTAATTTATTTTCTATCTCAAAAGCAGCTCGATCTGCTGCGGCTTTTTGCGTACGAATAGAAAATTGTGACATTTCAGCAATAATTTTTTCATCCAAAATTTTAGGGGTTTCAATATTTAAACGTTGTAATTCAATACCACATTTTTTTAAGTCACCTAAAATTTCTTTCTTGACTTCATCTAATATTCCCATAATTTTTGGACCTGTTTGACTGAAAGGATCCATATTTTTAATTTCAGCATCAGAGGCTTTTTTAGCTGTGGAATAGTCATAAGATAAAAAGTTTTGTGACGTACATTTTTGAATGACTTTTGCCATATCAGCAGCGGTAATTTTCTCAATATGACTATTGAGATCAGCCGATCTGCCCAATTCTTTCAAAGTCAATTCTGGCTCAGTAATTTTGTAAGTCACTAATACTTTCACACCCACTCTTAATCCATCTTGGGTAGTAAAAACTTCATAATTAAGTTCATCATCTTTTATGTTCTTGCTTTCTTCAGACTTGGCTTTTTTAGCTGCCTTGCTTGGAAATTCCAGTGTTTGAACAGTCGTTTTAATGAATTCATCTTCAACCAGCAATGTTGGATCGTCTCTAATGATAGGTTTTCCATCCGTTGGCGGTGCTAAGACTTTAAGCGTACCGTTCACATAAGCAACCGCCTCTTCACTCGTATGAGGAATAATGCGTTTGATTGATCCGTGCACAATTAATTGCTTAGTTGAATCTTCAAAATAATTGTCTTTACCATTAGGAAGTTTTCCAATCACTTCTACCCTGAAAAAAGGTGAATTGATTTTATAAAAACCTGGACTTTCTTCAATCAAATCATCCAAACCTTTACGCATTTCCTTTAATTCAGGAGAATCACCTGAGTCTAGCAATAAGGCTTTTGAATTTAACCAAACCTTCGCAATTTTACCTGCAGGAACTTTTAATTGATGAATCGTGCCATGTTTAATATAAGGCGCATAAGCATCTTCGAAGGATTCAAGTTCCGAAACCTTATCAAGTTTAAATTGGGAATTCATAAACATATATGGTTTATCACGAGAAGGTAATAAAACCGGTGTATTACCAAACCACGCCTTAGCGACTTTCCCTGCAGGAACACGCAAAATATGAATCGTATCATGATTGATATATGGCGTGAGTACGTCAACTAAGAAACTTTTTTTCTCATCCATATCTGGCTTAAATTGTGGATCATCATATTCATACGGTTCATCACGAGCGGGTAATAATTCTGGCTTTGTACCAAACCAAACTCTAGCTAATTTACCTTGTGGAACTCGAATACGATGAATAGTGCCATGATTAATATAAGGACTAGCCACATCTTCAAACTTTGGCTCAACATCGGAGTCGTAAGATTTTGAGGCTATGGAACTTTGATATTTAGACTCGACTTGTTTTATTGGTGCATATTTTAACGAAGAATCATCTAATCTAAATTGTGGGTTAAAAATTTCATAAGGTTTATCACTTGCTTCCAATAATTCTGGGGTTGTTCCAAACCAAACTTTCGCGATTTTACCAGCAGGTACGCGTATTGCATGAATTATGTCATGCTTAATATACGGTGTTAATACATCCGCATAGTATTCTGGTTTACCATCAGCACCCTTTTTTCTATGTTCTTCTAATCGAAATTGAGGATCGCGAAATTCATATGGTTCCATACGAGCCGGCAATAAATCAGGTCGTGTACCATGCCATACTTTCGCATAACTACCTTGTGGAATACGCAGACGGTGAATTGTACCATGTTGAATATATTCGGATGTGACATCAAAAAAATACCGTTGATCTTCCTCTTTTTCTTCACTATTCCTTTCAATCCTGAATAAAGGATCACGAAATTCATAGGGTTCATCACGTGCTTCTAAAATTTCAGGTCTGGTACCAAACCAAACTTTAGCTAATTTACCTTGCGGAACTCGTATACGATGCATAATACCATGATTGATATAATAAGTGGATGCATCTATAAATGGATCTTGTGCTTGATCGTCCTTTACTGATTTATCTTCTCTATCTTTGAGTTCGAAATAAGGTGTTTTAATTACATAGGGTTTTTCACTATGCTCCAATAAGTAAGGTTGGCCATTGACGGTGATTTTAGCAATTTTACCAGCGGGTATACGCAGAATATGGTAAATACCATGTTTGATGTAAGGTGTATTTTGATCAATTAAATCGGCTGCTGCATTAAATACATCGCCTCTATCTTTGTCAAAATTAAATGTTGCATCGTGAATGATATAAGTACCTTGATCATAAATCTTTGGATATTCATTTTTGGTAAAAGCTTTGCAATACTTACCAACAGGGACATTAAGAACGTAAGTTCCGTGCATACCATAAAAAGGAGCATTTTGTTTTACTGTATTAAGATATTGTGTAGTGTGAGTCCAATGCAACCAAGGAATATCTTCGGCAATTTTCCATGGACTAAAAGCCACTAATTCTGGTACTTCATTACGATGAAATACCATGAATTCATCTGCTTGCATTCTTCTACCGCGTAACCATCCCCAGGTTGCCGCGCTTTTTGTTACGCCTGAATTGAATGCATTAAGAATAAATGGACCTAAATCTTTACCTTCACTTTTAAATTCTGATCGTGTTATAACATCACTTAACTCAGCCGATTCAGGAATAAGCCCACCCTTATATTCTTCTAACTTCGCTTCATGTGTAACTTTGTGTTCTTTGTCCTGAAGTGGAGTATATTTTGATTCAGTATAATTCTTGCTGGGTTCATATTTTTTTAATATTTTTGTTTCATCAGATGGTTTATAAATATAATCGCTATAGGCAATTTCAATTTTGGATGAAATGTCGTCAACTGATGTGGATAAGAAGGATGTTTTTTTTTCTAATTGTTTCGTTAAATCAGACTTGGGACGTTTAACTTCTGGAAGTATGTCAACAGGCTTGCTTGGTATTTTAGTATCACCTGGTAAAGATGAAGATTGCATAATAAAACTCCGTTTTTCTTTGTTATGGACATAGGGTTTTAAGCCCTGAAAGCTCCTCGTCGTCCTTGTTGTTGTTATTTTTTCCAAAATTATCTTTATTTTTTTCAACATAATTTTCTTTAGGTTTTTTAAGAAGAAAATTATTGTCACTTTTCATTTGTGATTTTATAGCTGAGTTTATTAAGGAAATCTTAAGATAGGAAAAAATAAAATATTGCAAAGAAATAGTGCTTATCACCAAGTTAATTTTGGCCCGCCTGTTGATAAATTTAGATAATCTGTACATATAGCTTTTAGCGTATCTTCAGTAACAACATGACTTTGAGAAAATTTAGTCACTAATTGACCAGACTCGGGGTTATACAATTCAATTGAGCTGCTAGATTCATCAAAACAAGCAAGCATTCCATTATCAAGCAATGCATGTAAATTAGAAGGTGTTTTTTTATTAAATTCTTTTAGCAATTCACCATCAGGACTGTACATAAAAATAGAACCGTTTGATATTTGCTGAATGGCAAGGATATTGCCATTTTTACAAATAAATAATTTATCTGCACGCTCTTTACTTTTAAATTCCTTTAGTACATTTCCAGAAACATCGTAACGTCTCATCAAACCATTCATATCTAACGCTAACAAATGACTCTGGTTCATATCAAAAACCATATCCGTAACATAAGGAAGCTTATCAAAATGGCGAATTTCACCTGAAGTTGTAATTATTGAAATTCCGTTTAGAAATGATGATCCTACAAATTGATTATTGCCAATTGGCAAAACTTTTTGAAATCCATTGGTAGAAAACGTAGATACTTCTTCTCCCGTCATTTTTAAAATTTTGATAAAGCCAGGATGAACATTATTAAACAATAAATTACCATTTTCTAATTGAAAAATATTAGTTATTTTGAAATCCTGTTTAAATTCAGATAATATCTGCCCATCTGCTTGATTGACAACATAAGCGATTTTGTGTTTTTCATTAATACATAATACTTTCTCATCATTTATAAAAAACGATCTATGTTCTTTCCAATTTACTTTTTTGGGACTAGACTTAAAGAAATCAGTATGTTTGAATTCTCTTTTACTTTCCAAAGTTATATCATCTGTATCACTTTGATATGTTTCTCGTTGTTTTAATGGAAAATGAAAATATTTTTGAAAAATATCAACAGAAGGGTGACCATGATGATCAATAAAAACTGTATTAATAAGTTCAAAAAAATCATTTCTTTTATGTAAATCATCACAGCTGTAAGCTTTAACTTTGAATAAATGAACAATATCTTCAGCATCAATCAAACCTTTAATAAAATTGAAAAAATGTATCTCTAGAGCTACCGCTATTTTTTTAAATTTTTCTAAAATCTTTTTTAATAGAGGGTTATTAAGCTTTTGCTCATCAAAAAATTGTTTACACTGCTCGTACGTTTCAATTAAAGATTGATTACCTGGACTTTCCAACAAGAATTGATCTAATTGATGCAGCAATTCAATTGTTTTACTTTCACTCTTTCCTAATCCCCTCATCCATTCTTCGATTTCATAACTCAAATAAATGTTAATATAATTTCTAATAACCTCTTTATAATTTTTTTCTTCATAATCATTGTCATACCAATCGTGTCTTTGTTTGCTTGGTAATGAATAAAATTCATCGGGATATTCTGTAAAATCATTTATTGCGACTTCATTTACATTTTTAGCTTTATTAGGATGATAAAAATCCTCCCTTGAATCAAGATAAGATCTTAAAGCTTGATTTAAAGCATTAGGTCCTGAAATATCAATCGTAGATGTTTTCCTTCCTGAGGCACCGGGTAAAAGATAAGCTGGGTCTCGATGGGCTCTAACTTTTTTTGCATCTTTATATAAAGCTACATAATTACGAGTGATTACATTGCGATACGCTGCAATTATATAACCCTTAGGCATAGAAGCTAAGATGTCATTTGAAGTACCGGGACTGACCCCCTCTCTTGTCCTATAATAACGCCAACGACAAAGAAATCCAGAATCTGGATTCATCTCCCTCATTTGAATTCCAGGAAAAATATCTCGAATGTCGTAATATTTCCCTCCTTCATCATATAAGAATTCAACTCTCAGGATATCTGCTGCAGCAGCATAATTGGCATAAGGTTGACTGATTTCTTTATCATAAAATTTTCTATTTTGCATTCGTCGATATAAACCAAAATCACTACCATTTACATCACGCAATCGAACGTTATTTTCCTTCGCCCATTGTTTCAAAAGTTCAAATTCATCTTTTTTGTCAGCTGGGTAAGTTTTGGAATCAATCCAAAGATTTGCTTCATGGTCAGGATTCATATCACGCCATGCAATAACATTGTTTTTTGCATCTTCAGGTGGTAATGATCCTAACCAGACCAAATGTAGTTTTTTTGGAATAATTGGCATTTAAAATATCAACCTCGTTTTTTATATTATATTATAGTTACAGCCTAATGGATCTTCATCAATCTTAAGCGATTGAAAAATTGTAACTATTCACGGCTTTCGGCCGTTTTTAATCCTCCTCCAGCCCCCAACATTAGGGGCGAGGGTATTTTTTTAATTTAAGATTTCCTTAATTAAACCAATTATAAAATCTAAGCATTTCAAATATTGAGGATAAAAAAAACATGTTGCGATCTCATAAACTTGCTCTAGGTTTTGCAAACTGGGGCGCAAAAGATATACCTGTCTCTGATATGATTGATACAGTCAAATATGCTTTGGAACATGGCATAGATGAAATTGATTGTGCTCCGCATTATGGAAATGGTATGCGCGAAACCTTACTCGGTGTAGCGAGACTGGGTTTACCACAAAAACTGCAAGAAAAACTTAAAATATCAACCAAAGTTGGACGTGTGATTGATCCTGATAAAGAAGCGAAAGAGGATCATGGATTTACAAATACGAATTCTTTCGATCAACATTTCGATTATACCTATAAAGGAATCAAAACGTCATTTCACGATAGTCAATTACGATTAAATGTGAAAAATGTCAATGCACTTTATTTACACGATCTTGAAAAAGGGGCTCATGGAGATGAATATAAAAAACGCCGTGAAGATTTTTTAAAAAGTGGCTATATCGCTTTGGAGGAACTCAAGGACAAAGGAAATACTGCTGTGATTGGGCTAGGCTCAAATGATGTCGATGCTTGTATTGACTTAATTAAAACTGACAAAGTCAAGATTGATCGTATTTTATTGGCCGGATGTTATAATTTATTAAATTTTAAAGCTCTAGAGAGTGGTTTTTTTTCGCTTTGCAAGGAAAAGAAAATTGAAATTTATATTGCTGCCCCCTACTGCGGAGGCATTTTAAGTGGTAATGGCAATACATCTTATAATTACAGTAAAGCAGATAAATCAATTGTTGATAAAGTAGAATCTATAAAAAAAGTTTGTGATGAATTCAAAGTTGATCTTGCGAATGCCGCCATGCAATTCGTTTGTTTGCATCCTCAGGTAAAACGTGTTGTGGTAGGAGCTCGAACGATAAAAGAATTAGATGAATCGTTAAAATATGCTACGACGGTGATTGAACCTAAATTTTGGGAAAAATTGAAAGAAAAAGGAATCATTCCAAAACAAGCACCGACGGAACTTACTCTTTCGAAAACCGTATCGAAATCACTTAAAGAATTTTTTAGTAAATCAGAAAATAAAGATGATGGTCGCACAAAAATTAGTCTTGTTGATAAAGTTCTTAAGTTTAAGATCTAAATAAATTAAATGGCCAGGGAGTGTGGAGACAAAATCCCCTACTCCCTGTCAATGCGAAAATGCTAACTTGCTTTGAAACCTTTATTAAAACTATCAATTCTCGAATTGAAACTCATCAATTCACTTTCGATTTCCATGAAAGCTTCTCTACCTTTTGCTATATAACTTGATGAGTCAAATTTTACTGGCAAAATCGATTCTTTTAATTCTGCTTTTAATTCTACTTTTACTTCATCTTTATCTGTGGAATTATTTTTCAATATCTTAAAAAGCTCACTTTGTATTTCTTCTATACTTGGACGAGCAGCTCGATCGGTTATTAATTTTAGAATCAAATTGCCTAGGTTTTGATTTTCTTCAAATTTGTCACAAAAAATAGCTTGAAAACCATCAAATTCAAAAACTTCCGATGAAACTTTTCCTTTGACTGGAATTTTAATTTTAGCGGAGTTGGGTTGTAAAACATCTGGAAATAAAAAAGCAAGTGTAATTCCTAAAGCAAATACATCACTTTTTTTATTTAATGCGTGTTTAATACTTGCAGGATTTTTTTTGATATCATAATTATTTTGTGCATCAAGGTAATTTGGGGTATACATTGGACTATCTTTTAAATCTACTATATTTTCCTTTTCTAGCCGGACTGAATCAAGATCAAACAAATGCAAAGCATCATCACTTATCATGACATTTTCTGGTTTTATATCACAATGGATGATGCCATGTTTATGTAAGATTGCTATTTCATTTATTAACATAAGGGCAAGATTGATGCGCTTTTTAATAGGCATAGTCGTTATTATTTTCTGATCAGCTAAACTCAAAGGCATTCCTATTAACCAATCCGTAACTACGTACTGCTTGTCATTTCGTCTAAACGCATATCCTGTACGCCCTAATAATCTATTACAAAATGCGCTTCGCATTGCTATGCGGGCTTCATGCATAGTATTTGTAAACTGATTTTTTTTGAAAATTTTTACAGCGAATTTCGAAACTTTTTCATCCGCAGTTGAATAACCTTTTTTAACTTTTGCAGCAAAACTGCCGCTTGGATAAGAATGATCACTTTTATGCTCAATAAAAAAGTTTACTAATTTTTTTGTGGGCGACTCATATAATTCAAATTGTGATCTTTGTAAATGAGTGTTTTTTCTGGAAAGTTTCATAGGAAACATGGAATGCTTCCCGGCTTCAAAAGGTCTTTTTTCAATATATTTAAGTTCTTCTGGTGAAGCATGATAGTTTTCCCCAGTAATTTCTGAGAAATAGTGACTGGGAACACCTGCAAGCAATAAAATTCTCAATCGTGTTAGTTCTGCGTTTTTTTCTGCAAGCAACTCCTCAATCAGCTGTTCTCTTTCACTTCCAGTAATAATTGAGCCATCTTTTGTGAATTTGCCAGCTCTAACGATAGCGATTTGCTTCTGAATAATCCCATAATCGCTTATAATTTGCGAAAGTATACCCATGATTTATTTCCCCGTTTTTTCAATAAGATAAAATTTTGGCCAAATGATATAATTTTTATTCATACAAAACTAGGGTATTGAATACCGTTGCGCCAAATATGTGCTTTGTTACAATTAATGTCTGTTTTATTACCACAAAGACGGTGCAAAATCACATGAGTATTTCAAGAGATATATCGAATCTAATCGATGCGGCAAGCAGTGTAAATGATAGGTTTTCAGAAATTAAAAATTTAATTGAAGTTAAAAAAGTTGATATTAATGCAACGGATGGCCAAGGGACTGCATTGTTTTATACTGCTGCTAAAAAAGACAAACTCGAAGTTGTTAAATACTTAATAACTCAAAAGGCTGATGTTAATAAAGGAAATGAATGGAACGTCACACCTTTAAGCATTGCTGCAGACTATGGTTGTATTGAAACCGTCGCTTATTTATTGGAACAGAAAGCGAGTGTCAATGCTGTTTCTAAGGATAGAAAATCAGCTTTGACTATAACCGCAGAAACATGCAATCAAACTGATAAGCATATTGAATGCATTAAAATGCTTCTTGACTATAAAGCAGATATCGATCATCAAGATAAGAATGGAAATACAGCGCTCATGCTCGCGAATGACCCAAAAGTATTTGATGTTTTATTTGCATCAGAAGCGAGTATAGAACTCAAAAACAATGAAGGTCGGAATCTTTTCTTAGAATTATGCCACTCATATGAAGAAGATTCCGCAAGAAGATTAGAAAAATTATTTGAAAAACACCCCAATGTAAATGTAAATGTTTTCGATAACCAAGGAAAATCTGCAATTGATTTAATTTTAGAAAGTCATATTGAAGATAAAATTGCATTAAGTAAATTTAAATTATTAACAAAAAAAATTGATTCTACTCTGATAACCAGAACATTTAATTCTTTTCTGTCGAGCTCAGCT
>JANWKO010000152.1 GCA_025451335.1 Gammaproteobacteria bacterium | reverse complement strand
TTAATAAACTAGCATTTGCAAACGATAATTTACCCTATTTATTTCTTTTTTTGGGTGGTGACAAAGCGATTACACAAAGAGATAATTTAAATAATCCATGTGTGAGTGGCGCACAAATTATTTATTCGTGGAAACAATTAGAACCTGAAAAAAATGTGTATGATTTCTCTAAAATTAAAGAAGATCTGCTTCATCTAAAAACTTTAAATAAAAAGTTATTTATTCAAATACAAGATCGATCATTTGAACCGACTGTATTCAACGTCCCTGACTATATTCGTGAAGATAAGATTTATCACGGGGGAGTTGCAATGCAATATGATTTGCCGGGAGAAGGACAACCTATCTCATCAGGTTGGGTTGCCCGTGTTTGGGATCCTGCCGTACGAAAACGTTTCCAGTTACTCATTAACAAATTAGCAACTGAGTTTGATGGAATAATTTATGGAATAAATTTACCAGAAACAGCTTTTGATTTTGATGAAAATAATCCTCCCGAAGGTTTCAGTCAAGACAGATATTTTTCCGCAGAACTTGAAAATATGTCTTTCCTACGGCAAGCGTTTCATAAAAGTTTTGTCGTCCAATATGTTAATTTTTTTCCTGGTGAATGGAACAATGATCGTCGTTACATGAGTCGATTATTTTCCTATGCGAAGAAGCAACACATTGGTTTAGGCGGTCCAGATACCATTCCTTACGGAAAAGCACAAATGCAAAATAGCTATCCTTTTTTTCATGAATTAAAAGGAAAGTTATTAGTTAGCATAGCTATTCAGGAACCGGATTATACTTTTATAAAACCACAAACCGGCGAACCCTATACATTTTCTGATTTTTATTTTTTTGCAAGAGATTTTTTAGGCGCGAATATAATATTTTGGAATACATTGGAACCTTTTTACTCAAATCAATTGTATCCAAAAATAACTTCAGAATACTTTCAGTGTAACAAAATAAATTGATACACTATCCAATTGTCAAAAAGCCTTAAAGAATAACTTCATAGGAATAAAGATATGGAAAATAAAACAGATGTTCTAAAGACTAAATTAGAATCCGGTATTCTATTCTTGACGCTCAATCGTCCAGCTTCTTTGAATGCATTGAGTCAAGATTTATTGGAAGCACTCTATAAAACTTTTCTTGCTGCAAAAGAAGATTCGGCTGTAAAAGCTTTATTAATTACCGGAGAAGGCAAAGCATTTTGCGCAGGCGCAGATATCAATCAATTAGCAAAAGTAGATGGGCAATCTGGATTAGCATTTGCACGTCACGGTCAGATGGTATTTCGAACATTAGAACAGTTAGGTAAACCATCTCTAGCTGCAATTAATGGATTTGCATTAGGAGGAGGCTGTGAGCTAGCTATGTCAGCCACCCTTCGTATTGGTTCTACCGCAGCAGTATTTGGTCAACCTGAAGTTAAACTCGGTGTTATCCCTGGTTTTGGCGGAACACAACGACTATCAAGATTAGTCGGTAAGGGCAGAGCTCTGGATCTTTGTTTAACAGGCCGTAATATTAAAGCTGATGAAGCTTATGCATGGGGTTTAATCAGTGAGGTTGTTGCACCTGAAGAATTAAGTAATCGTGCTAAAGCTATTTTAGATGGGCTCATTAAATTAGGGCCAATTGCTTTAAAGAGTATTATGACTGTTATTGATCGTGGTTATGATTTATCGCTGGACGATGCGTTTGAATTTGAAGCGGCGCATTTTGGCTTATGTTGTGCGACTCAAGATAAGAAAGAAGGTGTGACTGCTTTCTTAGAAAAACGTGCAGCAGAATTTTGCGGAGAATAATTAGTTGAGAAGAATGAATCAAGTGCAGATAGTCATACTGAATTCTGCACTTGAATTTTTTGCTAGCCTTGGATCAATTTTTTTCCAGAGCAAAGAAAATCCGATAGATTCCTTGCTTTTAAAACATCATTTGTCTTGATGGAGGGGTGTCAATTTTTTCAGAACTAACCTCAGGAATAACCGGTTTAATCTGATTTAACTGTGGACATCTCTCCATACATTCCATTTTAATTTTATTGACAATGTCTTTTGCCATTTCTTTTGATTCGTTTTTAATGTTGCTCTTTTCTAAGACATCGTTAAAAGGTAAAGCCACATGATTAAATAACTGCAAAAATATTGAATCAAAGTGTTCTTTTGTTTCTGCATTCAATACACGTTTAATTAAAAAATAATGTTGGGAATACAGTTTTAACTCTTCAAGATATTTATTAATTAATAGAAAAATCATTTCTAAGACTTGATCGCTTGTCAAATTCATAGTGTAAATTTTTTCATCATTAATTTTTAAAATAAAACTCGGTTTTTTCCCCTGTATTATGTCCATTGCTTTTTGTAAAGTTTCTTTTAGATTTTGAAAACAAGATTGAAGTCGTTTCATTGTTTCTTCTTGATCAATATTTTCAGTGGAACCGTATTTTGTTTCAAGAACAAACAGTTTTTGTTCTTCAATTCTAGCATGTGTCATCTAACCATTCCTTTTTTAATGCACGAACAGTAGCTATCCTAAATATTAATGAATATACTGTCCAATAATTTGTATGATGAACCTTTCCAAATATTAATTTTTTTGATTGTGAAGGAATACCATGAAAAATTCAATTTCAGAAATTATTTTTTCCGAATTACCAGGTCACAATGGGAACCTGGGCTTAATTACTTTAAATCGACCCCAAGTATTAAATGCTTTGAACCATGAAATGTTTTTAGCATTGGATGAGAATTTAGCTGAGTGGGACAAAAACCGAGATATTAAAGCGGTTATTATTCAAGCAACAGAAGGCCGAGCTTTTTGTGCAGGCGGAGATATTCGTTCAGCGTATGAAAAAAAATTGGCAAAAGATCCCGCCCTTTATACTTTTTTTGCTGATGAATACCGAATGAACAGTCGTATACATCATTTTTCTAAACCTTATATCGCTTTATTAAACGGAATTACGATGGGCGGTGGAGTAGGGATATCGATTCATGGTTCCTATCGAATAGCCACTGATAGACTTGTATTTTCAATGCCGGAAACTAATATTGGATTTTATCCAGATGTGGGTACAACTTATGTTTTATCAAGATTGCCTCATAGAGTGGGTTATTATTTGGCTTTAACAGGCGCTCGTATTTCATATGCAGATTGTTATGCGCTAGATATTGTGCAAGAAGTCGTAGCGCAAGAATCCTTACCGAAAATTATTCAAGTTCTTTCTCAGGCAACTATTCCGGATAAATCAGCTGTCCGTGGCTTAATTAATCAATTTGCGATTTCGCCGCCTAAATCTGATTTATTGCAACATCAAAAAGAAATTGAAACTTGTTTTTCAAAATATTCTGTAGAAGAAATCATAAATGCTTTGGAAAATTCTACTAGCGAGTGGTGTCAGCAAACAGCAGAGATTATTAAAACAAAATCACCAACCAGTTTAAAAGTGACATTACATGCTTTACAAAAAGCGGAAAAATTATCTTACGATGAATGCAAACAAATGGAATATTATTTAACTTGCCATTTT
Source organism: Gammaproteobacteria bacterium (assembly GCA_025451335.1). Classification (GTDB taxonomy): domain Bacteria; phylum Pseudomonadota; class Gammaproteobacteria; order DSM-16500; family DSM-16500; genus JAJPGW01. The sequence goes on along the minus strand of JANWKO010000152.1, from coordinate 20,319 downwards.
CTTCAAGGACATGAATTTTTTGAAGGGGTTCGTGCGGCAATTATTGATAAAGATCAGAAGCCACGCTGGAAACCTGCAATATTATCAGAAGTGACAACAGAAATGATTGAACAATATTTTATGCCTTTAACCACAGTTTGTTGACGTTACTTTATAAAGTTCAGTTGGTTGGAGAAAATTCTGTAAGAGTCTAAGCATCAATTTTAAAATTGATGTTTGGCTCAATAGAGGTTTAAGGTTTAATAAATTGATTTAGCAAGCATAGAAATTTTTCAGGATGAGTCAAAAAAGCCATATGTCCTGTGCGCGGTATGACTTCTAACTGGCCGTGTGGAATAATCTCAGGAAAAATTTTAACAAGGTTAGCGGGGACAATCGTATCGTATTGACCAAATATATGTAAACTAGGGCAGTGTAATTTTCTCGCATTTTCACGAAGATCTGTTGTTCTTAGCAATTCTAAACCGCCTATTAAAGCAGGCTGAGATGGTTTTGGATTCAATGCTATTGTCTTTAATTCGGTTATTAATTCCGTTTGGTTTGGGCTGCCTCTTAATTGCAATTCTAAGAAATCGAGTAAAGTCTTCTCATGTTCTGATATAAGAAGTTGAGAAAATTTTTCCAAAGTTGATAGGGGAATACCAGGCCAATTTGGAGCGCTGGTAAAGCGTGGACTCGACGAAATAGTAATAAGATTGGTTACTCTGGAGGGATAGTAAATTGCTACCCACAACGCAAATAAACCGCCCATAGACCAGCCCAACCACGTAGCTTCAGGTGGCGTGCTATGAAGCAATAGCGGGATTATATTATCGAATGAGTAATTATCTGTTAATAAAGGGCTTTTTCCAAAACCAGGAAAATCAACTAAAAATAATTGATATTTTTGTTGTAATTTGGGTACTAAAGGCTCCCAAATTTGCGAATTCCAGCCCCAACCATGAAGCAAGATGATGGGTGGTCCTTGGCCTATTATCTCTATATATAGTTTTGGGTTTGTTGACATTTTACGTCCAATAGAAGCTGTTGCTTACTTGCACATACCTGATTCATGTTAAAATTATCTTATGGGAATAAAGTTAATTTATTGCCTATACTAAAGAAAAGAGGTTAATTTGTCAGGAGGTGTAAGCAAATAAAATCAACAGCATGCAAGATCCATCAATTAAAAATCAACTTATTATAAGAGAGAGAGGTTATTTATGCTGCCAATACAAATTACGGTTCGCGATTTACCCAGTTCACCCGCATTAGAAGACCATTTACGTAAGAAAGCTCAAAAACTCAATCAATTTTATCAGCGCATTAACAGTTGCCGCATTGTTATTACAATACCACAAAAGCATAAGCATCAAGGCAAACTTTATTGCGTACGAATTGACCTGACTGTTCCTGGCAAGGAAATAGCAGTGAATCGTAAATTAGATGAAGATATCTATGTTGCAATACGCGACGCTTTTAGTGCTGTACAAAGAAAACTTGAAAATTTTGCACGAAAACAAAGAGGGGATGTGAAAACACATGAAAATCAAATGCGAGGCACAGTAGAGCGAGTCTTCACAGATGAAGGTTACGGTTTTATTAAAGGTAATGACGATAATGAATATTATTTTAGCGCAGCTAATGTGAATTATTCTGATTTTTCACAAGTTAAAGTTGGAGATGTCGTGTTATTTATTAGCGTGACGGCAAATGATGGTTTACAAGCAAATCGAGTCACTAAAGAAAAAAGTATATTTGAAGCGACTGAATAATTATAATAAATTTGACCACTTACTGGAATACACTTCGGTGCTAAAGTTGAGGCATCGTTTTGTAAATTGCACTTTGAGCTGAGAAGAAAAAATGTTTTCTTTAGAAAATTGTTATCAGAATTTTCTTGATAGCAATCCGTATCCTCGTGAATTAACAAGTTATGATATCGCCCATAAAGGGCTGCATATGCATTTAATGCATCAAGATAAATTGCTTATTAATTTCTGTTCAAATGATTATTTAGGGTTGGCAAAACACCCACTTCTAATTTCTCGCAGTCAAGAATATGCTGAAAAATTTGGAGTTGGAGCGGCGTCATCTCGTTTAGTTTGTGGAAATTTTTCTATCTATGAACAACTTGAAAATCAATTAGCAAAGGCTTTGAATAAACCCGCTGCGCTTATTTTGGGAACAGGCTATCAAGCTAATATCTCTGTTCTTGAGGCGCTACTCGATTCTAAAGTATTGGGTCAAAAACCATTAGTATTTTGCGATAAACTTTGCCATGCAAGCATGTTAACAAGCATTTATTCTAAGGCACATGTTCTGCGTTTCAAACACAATGATTTAAATCATTTAGAAACACTTCTGAATAAATATTCGGAAGTAAATCAACCAAAATTTATCTTAGCTGAGTCTGTTTATAGTATGGAAGGTGATTCAGCCAACTTGCCAGGATTAATAGAACTCGCAAAACGCTATCATACATTTTTATATATCGATGATGCGCATGCTGTGGGCGTATGTGGTAAAAAAGGCTGGGGTGTTGCACCTGAATTCGCTGAAGAAATTGATATTATTATGGGAACTTTTAGTAAAGGTCTGGGAAGTTTCGGTGCGTATATTGGTTGTTCTGTTACTTTGCGTAATTATTTAGTTAATAAATGTAAAGGCCTGATTTATTCAACAGGATTATCTCCTGCCATTTTGGGCGCGATATCCGCAGCTATCGAAATTCTTCCCCAGTTAGAAAATGAACGTCAAAAATTAATCATGAATGCTAATAAAATTCGTCACTTTTTTCAGCAAAACGCAATAAATTATGGAAATTCCAATACACACATCCTTCCTTGGATTATTGGCGATGCAAAAGATACATTGCGAGTAAGCCAAAAATTAACAGAAATGGGTGTTTTAGGTACAACTATTAGACCGCCTTCGGTACCAACAGGACTATGTCGCATTCGGTTTTGTTTATCATCTGCACATAGTGATTCGGATATTCAACATTTTTTGACTGCAATACAAAAAGTTTGCAGTTCGCGAAAGAGTACGCATTCGGTCTAACTTTGGCTTGTGAAAGGCGCTTAGAATTAAACTATACCAGTTGATCTGATAGCGCGAATGGTGCATGATCGCTTTCACTTAATTTAGGATAAATGGCCTTAAGAATGAAAAATCGCATTATCCAAAGTTTTAATAAGGGAGCTTTGACTTATGATTCTTCAGCCGCATTACAAAGAAAAGCTGCTGAACGATTAGCGCAACGTTTGAAAAATTTTACTGCAGAACGAATTTTAGAAATTGGTTGTGGAACAGGACTTTATAGTCAAACTCTGATAACATCTTTTCCGCAAGCCGCTTTTCTGTTGACTGACATTTCACCAGCGATGGTAGAGGTTTGTAAGAGTCGATTTAAAAATTTGCCACGAGTCGAAATTTCTTGTCAAGATGGCGAAGCATTTTCCAAGCCACATGAATTCGATCTGATTACTTCGAATATGACGTTTCAGTGGTTTACTGATTTTAGGAGTAGTTTAGAAAAAATCCTTACCATGTTGGTACCGGGAGGTCGGTGTATATTTACAGTATTAGGATCAAATTCATTAATAGAATGGCGGGATATTTGCGAAAAATTTTCTATCTCTATGCCTTCGCCAGAATTTCCGGAATTTGTGAAAATAAAAAATTATTTTCCACAAATTAAATTTGATAACGAAGAAATTTTACAGCCTTATAAAGGAATCAAAGAATTCATAAAAACTTTAAAAAAAATTGGTGCATCTGCAACAAGAGATAATTACATTCCATCATCAGTGGGAAAAATGCGCCAAATTATAAGTAAATTTACAAGCGATATTTATATTACTTATGAAATTATTTATGGTGAATTTATAAAATGTTAAAACATTATTTTGTCACAGGCACAGATACCGATGTTGGCAAAACACTCACTTCTGCTATTTTAACGTTGGCACTTCAAGGTTCCTATTGGAAGCCAATTCAATCGGGAATGGAGTCAATCGATTGTAAACAAGTGCAACATTTAACAGGATTAGATGATTCACATTTCATTTCTTCTAAATATATTTTTAAAGCACCTTTGTCTCCCGATCAAGCTGCTACATTAGAACAACGTACTGTTGACTTGAATTCTTGTCATCTGCCTAACACATCTAAACCTCTTATCGTGGAGGGTGCTGGCGGGGTTTATGTTCCACTTAATCATGATAAATGTATGTTGGATTTAATGAAAAAATTGGCTTTACCCATTGTCATTGTTAGTCGAGGAACATTAGGAACAATTAATCATACTTTATTAACAATTCAAGCTTTGCGACAATATGAATTAACTATCCATGGCATTATTTTTAGTGGAGAATTAAATCCTGATAATCAAGCCGCTATCGAACGTTGGGGAAATGTAAAAACGTTATTTCACATCCCAAAATTTGAAAAAATGACACCGCTAGAAATACAAACCTGGACAATGAAAAATAAAAAAGAAATTAGGGAACAATTGCTATGACCATTTTGGAACGTGATCAAGCCACTATATGGCATCCATATACTCAACATAAAATTTCTGCTTCTCCTTTTGTTATTACACATGGTGAAGGTGCATATTTGTTTGATGAAAATGGTAAACGTTATCTTGATTTGATTTCTTCTTGGTGGGTGAATTTACATGGACATGCCCAGCCTGAAATTGCACAAGCTATTTATCAACAAGCACTCAAACTCGAGCAAGTGATTTTTTCTGGGTTTACTCATGAACCGGCTGTGTGTTTAGCAGAAGAATTGTTAAATTTATTACCGAAAGAATTTGGTAAAGTTTTTTATTCAGATAATGGTTCGACAGCAGTCGAAGTCGCATTGAAAATGGCTTACCAATTTTGGCGTAATCAAGGTGAGAAAAAACGCTGTCGATTTATAGCATTTCAAAATGGATATCATGGCGACACGTTTGGAGCTATGTCAGTCGGAAAATCTTCGGGTTTTTTTTCAAATTTTGAAGATTTATTATTTTCAGTCACAATGTTTCCTTATCCTGCCACATGGTTGGGAGATGAAAACGTCTTTCAAAATGAACAACATGTATTGACACAAATTGATGATTATTTACAACAATATGGCTCTGAAACCGCAGCATTAATCATTGAACCTTTAATCCAAGGTGCAGGTGGCATTTGCATGTGTCGGCCTGTTTTTTTGCGAGAATTGGAGCGTCTTGTTCGTTCTTACAATGTATTAATTATTTATGATGAAGCGATGACAGGATTTGGACGAACAGGAGATTTTATTGCTTGCAATAAAACGAATACGCGACCGGATATTATTTGTCTTGCTAAAGGTATAACAGGCGGATTTTTGCCACTGGCAGTCACGGTTTGTCAAGATAAGCTTTATGAAACATTTTTAGGTGATAACTTTACGAAAGCATTAGCCCATGGTCATTCGTATACAGCAAATCCTTTAGGTTGTGCAGCTGCTTTGGCTTCGCTTAAATTATTACAACAACCTGAAACAATAATGCAAATCAATACAATTGAGAAAGTGCATCGCGATGCGGTCAATTCTTTATTAAATGATTTACCAATAGAGATGCCACGTTATTGTGGAACGATTTCTGCATTTGATTTAAAGTTGGGTTCAGAATATGGGTCAAAATATAGCATTCAATTGCGAGATAAATTTAGCGAACAAGGCTTATTAATTCGCCCATTAGGTAACGTTATTTATTTTATGCCGCCATACTGCATAACTGAACAAGAATTAAGAAGTGCTTATGAAATTGTGATAGAAGAAATTCAAGGAGTTTTTGTATGATAGACGCAAACCAAAATTCGTGGACCGTGAATAAGGTACTGGAACTTTATGAAAAGTCTTTCATGGATTTACTTTATCAAGCCCAGTCAATACACCGAACTCATTTTCCCAATGGGACGATGCAACTCAGCACGTTATTGAATATTAAAGATGGTGGGTGTCCTGAAGATTGTCATTATTGTCCTCAGGCTGCGCGTTATCACACAGGCGTGAAAGCAAAAAAATTATTAAGTGTAGAAGTCGTTAAGCAACAAGCTGAAGCCGCCAAAGCAGCAGGTGCGACTCGGTTCTGCATGGGGGCAGCTTGGCGTGAATTGAAAGATCGAGATGTGCCAGCAATTAGTCAATTGATTCAAGAAGTGAAATCCTTAGGCTTAGAATCTTGTGTCACACTAGGCATGTTAACGGATAATCAAGCAGAAGCCCTGAAAGAAGCGGGTTTAGATTATTACAATCATAATATAGATACATCACCAGAATATTATGAAGAGATTATTACAACTCGTACTTATGATGATAGATTGCAAACATTGGGACGCGTACGCGATGCCGGTATTAAAGTGTGTTCTGGTGGCATAATTGGGTTAGGTGAAAAACGTGAAGATAGAGCCGGCATGCTAGTGACTCTTGCCAATCTTTCTCCGCAGCCAGAAAGTGTGCCAATAAATAATTTGGTTCCTATTCCAGGAACGCCTTTAGCAAATGCTGCGCCAATTGATCCATTTGAGTTTGTACGTACGATAGCTATTGCACGTATCATGCTACCCAAAGCCCGTGTGCGTCTTTCTGCTGGGCGCACTACGATGTCGGATGAATTGCAGGCGCTATGTTTCTTTGCTGGAGCGAATTCGATTTTTTATGGCGAAAAATTATTAATTACAGAAAATCCTGAAGTGGCAAAAGATCAAGATTTGTTGAAGCGCTTAGGGTTAAAAACCGAATCGTTGCAGCAAGATACGGTTTCTTGTTCTTAATCTAATTTCCGTAGTGGGTGGGTTACAGTCCTTGCCTTTTGACAGGCAGGGCAGAGTCTCGATATATATCTCTGGATTGGATGGCGTAGCCTCTCCAATCCTATCTACGCCGAAGGCGCGTCTTTATTTTTTAAGGATATTTCTCAAACGCACATTCCGATGGGTTCGATGACTGACAATGGTAAAAGAAAAGCCTCGAAGGGCTATGTATTTTTATCCATTTAGGCAAGTCCCTCTTATTTATTAAAGGGATGTTAGTATATTGAACAACAGGGCCATAATCACATCTTCCAGTCACAGCTTGAGGAGGATCTCCATATTTAGAGTCCGCCTCTTTTAATATATAGGTACCTTTTTTAAGACGGACAATAACCGATCTATTAGATGGATTCCAAATTTGAGATTTTTCTCCGGTCCCTTTGCATGCAGAAGGCTTATCATCAATTGGACATTCCAGTTTTTCATAGCAAAATACTTCTTCACCTGCAAAAATATTGAAACTAATTATACAAATAATAAATGTATAGAATAATTTTATCATTATAATTTTTTCCTGATTAAATCAATTGCGGTAGCATAGTCTATAATATAAGTTAGAATCAAGTTTAAAAATATTTTATAAAAATGTAGGTTAAAAACATGAATAAAGCATTTATCAAAGAAACCGATGACGATGATGACTCTGAAAAGCCGGAAGTAATTTCTAAAACAAAAAAAAATTATGTAACACCTTTCGGATTAGCTGAGTTACAAAATGAATTACGCCATTTATTAAGTGATGAAAGACCTAAAATTGTTGAAATAGTCAGATGGGCGGCTGGTAATGGTGATCGTTCTGAAAATGGTGATTATATCTATGGCAAAAGACGCTTACGCGAGATTGATCGTCGGGTTCGTTATTTAACGAAAAGAATCGACATGGCGGAAGTAGTAGATCCTAAACTTCAACAAAATCTCCAACAAGTATTTTTTGGAGCGACTGTTACTTATACGCAAAAAGATGGCGTTCATCAAACTGTTAAAATTGTTGGTATTGATGAAGCTGATTTAACAAAAGGTAAAATTAGCTGGATTTCTCCTGTTGCTAAAGCATTATTAAAATCTCGAGTGGGTGATATTGTTAACCTTCATACGCCTGCTGGGCGTGAAAAAATAGAAATTTTGGCTATCGAGTATCTTATAGAAAAACCATAAGGATTATGTATGACTTCAGGTTTTAGGGAGTTTTGTCAAAATTTTATTGAAAAGTTTTGAGTGAAATGCAGTTTTTAGGAAAATTATTAAGAATTTTTTTATCAGCAGTAATAAGCGGCACGTCAAATTTTCGAGAAAGATAAATAAATTCGCAATCATAAGCAGAGCAACTTGAACTTTGCGCTAGGTTTAACACTTCTTCAGAAATAACTTCATATTCATTGCCATCGAGGAATTCTTCGGCTTGTTCTATAATTTGCAATGCATGAGAATAAGTGATAATTTTTTTTCGAATATAGAGCGTCATAATATTACGGAATTCTGAACGCCAGAGATTTGGAACTAACCAAATAGAATCGCGTTCTAATAAAGTTTCCGCATTGTTTGTGTATTCACCTTCCAGATAAAGATAAGCAATTACATTTGTATCCACAACTATCATGATCTTCCTTTATCTTTAGCTGTTTTTAGAATTTTTTCAGTTAAATGAAATTTGGTCGTTTTTGCACGTAACTTACGAGCTTTAGTCATAATTACATTAGGATTAATCTGCTTTTTATGTAATGCCTGTTCCAAGCTTATAATGACTTCTTTGTTAAGACTACGACGATGTAAAATAGCTTGTTGTTTAAGCTGATTATAAATTTCGTCTGGAATATTTTTAATAGTTAATGTTGCCATGGTAAAGTTTCCTGGTTGCATTTTGGAACCATAATGGAAGTATAACAAAAAAATTGTGATGCTACCACAAAGAAGCTCAGTATTTTGTCAGTTTACGGTTGGCATAATAGAAATTTAAACAGCTTCATATTAATGAAGTAAGCAAAATCACAAATAAATTGAAATTTTTTACTTTAAAGTTACACCTTCTGGCACTACGTCATCAGCGGATGATTTGTGTTTTTGCGCTCTAAGACTTCCAATTTTATGTAAAATAAAAGGGGGTAAGCAAAATACGATTATTCCCAAAATTAAAATCGCTTCATACGTAGCGACTTGTCCAATTGCAATTTGACTGGGAGGTAAAAATCCTAAAATGATAGCACCGACACATGTCAAAATACCGGTACCGCAGACTAACCAAATACCAAAAGACCCTCCAGGTATTTTGAACGCGCGTTCTACATGAGCGCGAGTGTGATGTAATCTAATCGCTGCAGCGAACATCAAAATATAAAAGAGCAAAGCTAATTGTGCTGTCAAATTGGATAATACCCAATATGAACTATTAACGGAAGGCATGATAAGGAAGACTGTACAGAGCAAAGTTACGATAGCCCCCTGAGTTAATAATAAACCTACAGGCGCATTTCTTTTGTTGGTGCGTTCAAAAAACCGCGGCAGATTATTATCTCTACTTGCGATCAATAAACCACGAGCTGGTCCAATAATCCATGCTGCAGCACCACTCAAACTGCCTACTATAATTAGCAGAGCAATAATAGGTATAAACCAAGTCAGATGATATGTATTGAAGAAAACTTTAAAAGCATCGATTAAACCGGAAACTAAACTCAAATCCTTATTTGGTATAACGATAGTGATTGCCAAACAAGGTAAAACTAAAGTCGCTAATATAAGCACTGCAGAATAGATTAAGGCACGTGGATAATCTCGTTGAGGATTTTTGACATCACCTGCATGCACAGCGGACATTTCCATACCCATCAAGCCAAATAAAATATTAGTTAAAAATGCTAAATTATGCATATCAGCTAAGTTAGGAAAAAAATCTTTTAGTGAGAAATTAATTTGGCTTAAATTTCCGGAATGTATCCAAATAAAACCTAAGACAGAGATGATAATCATTGGAATTAGAGTACCCATAATAGCACCAACGATACTAATCCAAGATGACGTTTTTAAACCAAAACAATTCAAAAATGTAGCGCCCCAAAAAGTGGTTAAAATCATGCTGAGCATAAAAATTTTATTATTTGCCAATTGAGGATCGATTAAATAAGCAACGATGCCGGCAATAAAGGTAAAAATAGTGGGATACCAAACAACATTGTAAATCCATTGCAACCAAATAGTGATAAACCCCAATCGTGGCCCAAAGGCTTCTCGCACCCAAACATAAACACCACCTGTAGTAGGCCAACCAGTTGCAAGCTCAGCGGTAACAAGAATAGTGGGAATAAAGAAGAGCAAGGTAGCTAGCGCATAAAAAAATACAAGTGCGAAGCCAAATTCAGCTCCAGCTGTCAAACTACGAAGATTACCCACCGCTATCACATTGATCATGATCAATGTGAATACACTGAGTGTTTTGCCTTTTGATATTTCTATGCCCATTTATTAACCTGCAAAGTAAACTGTTCTCTCGAAGGTGGCAGGGACCGCATTAAGTAACCTGACACATCATTTCCAACAAGTAACGCCTTCGGTATCAACTGATTCCGAAGGCTATCTATGTGGATGTCGATGTGACCAGGTCATAAGGAAATTCCTAAGATATATTGTCTATATTTGTACCAATTTTTTCCATTTAAGTCAATGATTATATAACTAGCAAAATGGGTTCGCAATTAAAAACATTCATAAATTCAATGAGTTGTATATATTATTGCCAAGGAATAAGTTTTGACCATATAAACTCTTTTAACTATAAAAGCCAGGTAAAAAAGTAGGTTTAAGTTGTATTTTATGTTAACTTTCGGTTCGCACTGCATTCAGTGTTAAATTTTGTATATGTTTATATAAAACTCCCTGTTACTGCTTTAAAATTTTTACAAAAAAAGAGGATAAAATAATGTCATTAGATAAGTTTAAAGAAATAATTAACGTTGAGTACTTTGGACTGTTTAAACAAATGTGTTCGGAAGAGGAAGCAATCGCTAACGCGGGTAAAAATGCTAAATCCATGGATGATGTGATACACCTTGATAAAGAAGTGGTTGATCGATTTTATTATTATGAATTAAACACGATTATTGAATTATGGAAAAAAGTAAATGCTTCTGCTCGCTTTGAAGAAATCATTGACTCTTTGCTGCAAAATCACTTGATTGGTGTTAACGCTTATCCTTCTCCTTGCACGAATTATTTTTATGAAAGATATGTCGGTGGTGTAGCTTTGTCCTGTTTTGAAAAAAGCATAGAACAATCTATAATAACCGGCGATTTAAAGCAGAAAGTGGAAGCAGGAATTTTCGCAAATTATAAAACAAGAGAAATGCATAAATATGCGCTCCCTTTTGAAGAATTAACCGCCAGCAATTTGATTCCTTGGAGTAAGTTAGAACCAAAAACAATGGAGGAATTATCTTCAACTAAAATAAAATTAGGGACTTTCGGGACCCACTCCGAGGATCTTGGAACAACAGCGGTTCATGTGCCTGTAACGATAGATCTTGGAACAACAGCAGTTCTTGTGCCTGTAACGATTAAGACTTCTTCGCCAGAAGCTGAAAAACCTAAAACGAGTCCTTCATTTTTTAAACATAGCACAGAAGATAAATCGACTAAGACGCATAAAATAACTCAGACACAAGACGAAAAACGACATAAATTTTGCGTTATTCTATAAGCTGAAATATTAACCTTTTCATTTTAATCAAATTTCCTTATGGTTCATAGACTTACCTTTTTGGGCGCTGGACAGAAGGTTAATATAATGAACCGACCGAAGGTCGGTATAAATTTGGAGGCGGTGCAGACAGCCTCCAATCCAATCTACGTTAAAGACGTGGCCTAGTTGCTTTTAAAATACCATTGATTTAGTATCAGTAAAAAATTCATTCATAACGAGGGATTATGCTTACTATTCAACAGAGACTGGCAGCAAGAGCGGAAGAAGAAATCAAAGCAACAAGTTTAGATTCCCCTGATCAAATCCGGCTTGCTATAGCGGAAAATGAAACAGAGAGAAAATCATCAAAACGTCCATATTCCAACATCAGCAGTTTGCTATTTAATCTAAGTGATTTGGAAGATCATGATTTGAAAAAAATGGCTGGAAAAAAAGCGAAATCAATTTGTGCAATAGCCAACAATTTTATTGCTGTTACGTATGATGTGGGAGAAAAGTATTCAATTTTAATCTGGGACGTAACAAAACATTGTTTTGTTGCGATTGTCAATGATGTTTATGGCAAATCTGTTTTAGCTTCAGATTCTAATGGATATTTCGCAATCGCGACTAATGAAACTTTAAACGTTTATGATTTATCATCATTTTTGGTCACGGAACCTAAATCGAAAGGTGATCATTCATTAATTGAACTTCAGCCTATTATTAATATGGCTAAGTTATCACCTCATGTGCCAACATCCATGATTTTCTTAAGTCCCAAGGAAATTGTAATAGCTGATGAAAATGGCACAGTCAATCTTTGGGATCTCAGTGAAATGCGGCCAAAAAAATTCAAAGAATGGGCTAGATTTGAACCAATACTCACAAAAATAAATGAAAATAAATTTATGAGTTGTGGAATTGAGAAAGCGAAAACCGCAGGTGAAACATTCATTCCCTTTAGAATTCAAGGTTGGAATGTAGATGATTGTCAGAATATAGATTTATTTCCACTCATAATTAATGATGCAATTAGTCAAAAATTGTTACTTGCATTATTTAAAGAAAATCAAATATTAATTTTAAATGAAGGCGAAATTAGTTGTATAGATTTAGATAAAAAATCAAAATCACTCATGATTAGTAATAAGAAAAATTATAATGTCATGTTAACTATTCCTGATACAAGTTTATTAGTGACTGGTAGCTTTATACCTTGGGAACATAATGCAGAAATTACAATTTGGGATTTAGCAAACAATTCTCCTAAGCGCTTGGACGTTGTAAAACTTGATCAAATTGGAATAGTGACTGATTTAGTTTTTAACTCGGATTTGACGATTTCTTTCTTACAAAATGGTCAAGTTAAATTTTTTGAGCATGAAATAATAAAAAAATATTTTAGACAGAGATATGATACGGAATATAAACAAGTAAAAAGTTCAATTGATCAAGCTGTTCTGAAAAATGAAACATCTTCTCTGTTAACTAGGGATACGATGGGCATTGTCACAGAATATTTAATCGGTGATCGTGAATCGTTATATGCTAAAACTAAATTAAGAAAAGAAGATTCCATAGATCATGATTCCGAAATTTTTGATAAAAGGCTTAAATTATAGTGAACTAAACGTTTTGAATTCAAAATAGAAAAACTTTTTGAATATGCAATAAATATTAAACATACGCACCAATGTTAGGTTTCATCTGCTGGATCTATGATACTAATGACTCGATCGATAATGTCAGTCACTATTGCATCATCAACTGTTTCAATATATTTGGCAGTTTTACGTTTAATTCGTTCTTCAATATCAAAAGAACGTACTTGATTGCAAACGGCAACGCCAGTTGTGTCGTGTCCAGTAATGGGAACAGTTAATCCTGTTAGTCTTGCAAATGAACCTATACTAGTAACTGGGACGGTCATCACAATTCCTAATTTATTAATTTCTTTTGGAGTGATAACTATAACACGATGTTTATCCTTCATTTCACGTCCTGAAATTGGATTGGGATCAATCCAATATACATCGCCTTTTTGTGGGATTCGATTTTTGATCATTCCACTTCGCGTCCAACAGCTTTGCCTTCTCTTAAAGACTTCGTTGCTTTTCTCAAAATGTTAGCGTCTGCTTCACTGATTCCCTGAAGGAGTTCATTAATGGTATAACGTTTTCGCGTTTTCTGACGAATAGTATGGGCAATAAATCCATCATGGGTTAAGTCCAGTTCTAATGTAGAGCCGATTTCCAAATTTAATAGTCTTAATACATCTGATGGGATAGTAATGACAGCAGCGCCACCTTGTTTTCGAATGTTAACTGTGATCATAAATTATTTCCTCAGAATATAGCACAAATATAGCACATTAGTATCACATTTGCAATACATAGAATGTCTAATATAATTTTAAGGCTAAAGGTGTAACTGATTTAATTGAGGGCTCAACCAAATTTTTATGCATTATGCATAATGAAATTAATAAATTGAAAATAAGAATAAATTCGCTACATAACCAATTACATCATCCCATACTGTGGACCACAACCTCCCTCCGGAGGTGTCCAAACAATATTTTGCGTGGGATCTTTGATATCACAAGCTTTGCATTGAATGCAGTTAGGATAATTCATATGAAAATGCGGAGACTTATTTTCATCGAACACAATTTCATACACACCAGCAGGACAGTATCGGGTTTCTGGAGAAGCATATATTTTATAGTTAATTTCTATAGCTGACTGAGGATTTTTAAGTTTTAAATGACAAGGTTGATTTTCATCATGAATGGAATTGGTTAAAAAAACAGAAGACATTAAATCAAATGAAATTTTATTATCATGTTTAGGATAGTCGATTTTATTGCATTTATCTGCTGGTTTTAATTGTTTGTAATCAGCATGATTGTGGAATGTCCAGGGCGCGTGACCACGTAAAATATAAGTATCAAAAGCAGAGTAGGCTAGTCCAGGCAATAATCCCCAATTCATTGCTGGGCGAATATTGCGAACTTGATATAATTCTTTTGCAATCCAACTTTGATGAATATTTTTTTCATATTCAATGCATTCTTTAATTTCATTATTAGTTAATAATGGAAAAATACTTTCTGCTGCTACCATTCCGGATTTCATTGCCGTATGAATGCCTTTAATTTTAGGCACATTTAAAAATCCAGCAGCATCACCTACAATTAATCCACCTGCGAATGTTAACTTCGGGATTGATTGCCAGCCACCTTCATTTAAAGCTCTAGCACCATAACAAATACGTTTACCTTTTTCTAATAAAGGCGCAATAGCAGGATGCATTTTAAAACGTTGAAATTCTTCGTAAGGATTTAAATATGGATTTTGATAATCTAAGCCAACTACAAATCCAATCTCCAGTAAATTTTTTTCAAAATAATAAATAAATGAACCACCATAAGTTTTATTATCTAAAGGCCAACCAATTGTATGAATCACTTTACCTGATTGATGTAATTCCTCAGGAATTTCCCAAAGTTCTTTTATCCCCAGTCCGTAAGTTTGGGGATCACAATTTTTACGTAAATCTAAACGTTCGAATAATGTTTGAGTTAACGAACCACGACAGCCTTCTGCAAAAATGGTTTGCTTAGCATGAAGTTCAATACCAGGTTGGTATAGTGCCGTTTTATTACCATTTTTATCTATCCCTTTGTCTCCAGTAATGATACCTTTAACTTGTTCTCCGTCGTAAATAATTTCTGTCCCTGCAAAACCAGGAAAAATATTCACTCCAAGCAGCTCAGCTTGTTCTGCAAGCCAACCACAGAATTTGCCTAAGCTAATAATATAATTGCCTTTGTTATGCATTTGCGGTGGAGTAGGAAGTCGAAAAGATTTCTTTTTAGTGAGCAATCGAAATTGATCTTCTGTCGTGGCTGTTGTAATGGGAGCATTTTTGGTTTGCCAATCTTGAATTAGCTCATTAAGTGCTCGTGGTTCGAGAACCGCTCCAGATAAAATATGTGCTCCTACCTCAGCACCTTTATCTAAAACACAAATGTTCAGGGGTTGATTTTTCTGTTGTCCCAATTGAGCTAGACGAATAGCAGTCGCAAGCCCAGAAGGACCTGCGCCCACAATCACAACATCAAATTCCATCGATTCTCGCTGCATTTATATAATCTCCACAGCAATGGCGGTTGCTTCTCCACCACCAATACATAATGCTGCTATGCCACGTTTTAAATTACGTTCTTTTAATGCGGAAATTAATGTCACAACGATGCGTGTGCCTGTTGCTCCGATTGGGTGACCTAATGCACAACCACTACCATGAATATTTATTTTTTCATGTGGAATTTTTAAATCATGCATTGCAGCCATGGCAACAACAGCAAAAGCCTCGTTTACTTCAAATAAATCAACTTGTTCCACTGTCCAATGAACTTTATCAAGCAATTTCCGAATTGCATCAATCGGTGCAATAGTAAATTCATGTGGATCTCGTGCAACACTTGTGTGACCAAGAACGCGAGCAAGCGGTTTAAGTCCACGTTTTTCAGCTTCTGATAAGCTAGATAAAACTATAGCGGCTGCACCATCAGCAATCGAACTGGAGTTAGCTGCTGTCACAGTACCTTCTTTTACGAATGCAGGTGGGAGTTGTGTCACTTTTTCAATTTTAACTGAGCCAGGATGTTCATCGGTATCAACAATGACCTCACCTTGGCGCGTTTTGACAGTCACAGGAATAATTTCATTCGCGAAAGATTTTTCACGAATAGCTTTATTAGCGCGTTCTAAAGAAGCAATGGCATATTTATCTTGTGCTTCACGAGTGAAACCATATTTTTTCGCTGTATCTTCGGCATAACAACCCATTGCACGACCTTTATCATACGCATCTTCTAGGCCATCTAACATCATATGATCGAGAATTTCACTATGGCCTAAACGGTAACCTTGTCGGCCTTTTTGAATTAAATAAGGTGCATTTGTCATGCTTTCCATACCGCCAGCTACATAAACTGAATTACTACCAGCGAGAATGCTATCATGAGCCAACATAATGGCTTTCATGCCAGAACCACACATTTTATTAATTGTTGTGCAAGGTGTGCTGGTTGGTATTTTTGCACCTAATGCAGCTTGACGTGCTGGTGCTTGTCCTTGTCCTGCAGGGAGCACACACCCCATAATAACTTCTTGAATATCATTAGGAGATAACCCAGCACGTTCAACAACACCTCGAATAACAGTGGAACCTAATTGAGGAGCTGTTACATCTTTAAGCGCGCCTAATAAATTACCTTGGGGAGTTCGTCCAATACTTAGAATTACGACAGAGTCATTTTGCATATATTAATTCTCCATGAAGAGTTCAATCTTATTTTTCGCGAAAGTTTACCAATGAAAAGTTGCGATTAGGTATTCTCAACTTGTGCTGCTGAAGGATAAAACTTTTTTTCAGATCTATCCTTATAGGCAAAGAAAAAGGGCACAGGCAATAACATAACGAAAATCCCACTGCAAAAAATTATTTCGTAGGTCAATGCATTGCCGACGTTGATTCCGCTAGGTGGGATGAAACCGACTGTTAAGGTAATTACACATCCAATTAAACCTAAAATGCAGACAAACCAGATGCCGAATTTACCGCCAGGAATTTTAAATGGTCTGTCTTGTTTAGCGAATTTATAGCGTAAATAAATTCCGGTAATAAACATTAAGACATACATTATCATATATACTTGAGTATTTAAGGCAGTTAATAACCAATAAGATCCATTAATGCTTGGCATGAATAAAAAAGCCATGCAAGCAATACTAACGAGAATACTTTGCAAAATTAATAAATTACTTGCTACGCCATGCTTATTTTCTTTTTTTAGAAATTCTGGCATAAACCCATATTGAGCTGCTTGTAACAACCCTTTGGTCGGAGAAATAATCCAACTTACAATTCCTCCTAAACTACCAATTAAAAGCATGATAGTAATCACCGGAATAATCCAACTCATATGATACATAGCAAAGAAATTGGTAAAAGCTTGCATAACGCCATTCACTAGATTTATCTCGTCGCGAGGTAATACCATTGCAATAGCAAGTGAACCTAATATCATCGTAGAAAGAATGATAATAACTGATATAAATAATGCTTTAGGAAAAGTTTTTTGTGCATTCTTCACATCTTTGATATGAACAGTTGCTAATTCCATTCCTAGAAACGCAGTCATAATAGCGGTGAGTGAAATCCAATTAGCTGAATTATCCAATTTAGGAATGATATTCGTGGACGTAAAATGAATATGGCTGGGATTGCCCATGATTAACCAAATTAAAGCAAGTAAAATAATTAAACTGATAGGAATGATTAATCCTGTTACCGCACAAAAACTAGCAAACTTGGCTGAAGCCTGAATACCTTTGAGATTAAGAAAGGTTAAAGACCAAAAGGTAATGAGTATGACACTGACTAAGAAATACTTATTTTGACCTAATGTAGGATCTATTAAATATGCCGCTGTTCCGCCAATAAAAGATAGAATAGTCGGGAACCAAACTAAATTACTAATCCATTGAAGCCAAATAGCGAGAAATGCTGGTTTTTCACCAAAGGCGAGTTTGACCCAATGAAAAATACCCCCGCGATCTGTCCAGGTGGAAGAAAGCTCCGCTGATACGAGTGCTGCCGGGATTAAAAATACGATAGATGAAAATACGAAGAAGAAAATTAAAGAACTACCAAATAATGCTGTAGCCGGCAAGTTTCTAATGCTATCAATGGCGCCGGTAATCAACATGGCGAGCATAAATATTCCAAGCCCAGCCGATTTTACATTTTGCATGCAAACTCCTCATTTTTGATCGCGTTTATCAAGCTCTTCATTATCATTCTTTAGTTTCAACATCTTAACTAAGTCATTGTCATTTAAATGAAATCCCCAATTCTCTAAGGCGGCTTTAGGGCTTTTTTTAAAGGCGTCTCTAAACTCAGGGTTATTCTGCCATTCACTGTACACTTCTTCCAAATCTGTCATAATTTTATCCTTTATATATGACTGTTGTTCATCATAACATAATTATCTTATGGTTTGCTTAAGGTTTTTGAGGGTTAAATTCAGATATAATGTAATTAATACAGCAAGTTATGTTAGATTTCAAATTCTCTTTTTGAGCAAAAAGGGGCAGTAATGATGCCGCAACGTTCAAAAAATACCAATGGTATTAGCTTAGAACAGCGCCAGGCCTTAATTACTGCCCTACCGGTTTTTCAAACGTTAACGCAAGAAGAAAGCCAAAAATTGGCTACCTTAATGTCTGAAGTGCACTTTTCACAGGGAGTAACTTTAGTAAGTGAAGGGGAGCTGGTTGACTGTGTTTATATTATTGTACAAGGTGAAGCAGAAGTTTATCGGCAAGTGATTAAAAAAAGAAGATTAACCAAACAAACCATTACCAAAATTCCTATCGCGGTTATTCGTTCTGGAGAAGCTTTAGGTTTAAATGATACAGGGTTTTTTTCTACTACAGGTAAGCGAACAGCATCAGTAATGGCATTGACCGATGTCGTTGCGCTTTCGTTACATATGGATGCGTTACATAAATTCCTACAAAATCATCCGCATTTACACTCTGCTATGTATGCTTCTTCTGAACAGTTATTGCGGATTAAGCTTATTAAACAATCTTTACCATTCAGCCGACTTTCACATGAACGTCTCTTATGGCTAGCTTCCCGAGTCGAAGAAAAGAGTATTCCAGCTCGAACGGTCATTTTTACACAAGGGGAGCAAGGTGATTATTGTTATCTTATTCGTTCAGGCCATGTTGAAATTGTTAATCAAAATGAAGATGGTTCAGAGCACCATGTTACTACTTTAAAACATCCAACATTATTTGGCGAAGCAACGTTAATAACTAATTCACCTCGGAATGCCACAGCCCGCACTTTAGATGATTGCGAATTATTGGTTTTGCATCATAAATATTTGTCTGAATTGTTAGAGTCAGAAAAAAATGTAACGAAATTGGTTATGACCTTGATGGTTGAACGCAGTCGTCCTTTGCACAATCCCCATATTATAGTTAACCATCGTACCAGCAAGGATAAACAAAAAATTGTGATTCTAAAAAATCCGGATAATGGAAATTATTTTCAATTATCCTTAGAAGGTTGGTTTATTTGGGAACAATTAGATGGTGAGCAAACGATGCAAGAAATTACTCTTGCTCTTGCAGATAAATTTAATATTTTTGCCCCCGATATCGTTGCTGGATTGATCTCGAAATTAGCTAAATCGGGATTTATATCAAATGTTGCAATAAAAAAAGAAGATCTTGAAGATAAACCTCTTTGGATGCGTTTAATGATACGTATTCAACACATGCTCGAATTCCAAATCGCGACGGATAATGCAGATAAATGGATAACATTGATTTATAACAAATTTGCTTTTCTTTTATTTACTACGTTGGGTAAAACTATTTTGCTTTTAATAGGTTTGTCTGGAATCATCGCTTTTGGATTTGCAACTGTGCATGTATTTCAAATTTTTAAAATGTTTCCTAACAGTTGGTTAATCTTGTTATTGCTGCCACCATTTACTGTTTTATCTATCGCTTTGCATGAGCTTGGACACGCATTGACAACCAAATATTTTGGTTATCAAGTTAATTATATGGGTGTAGGTTGGTATTGGATGAGTCCTGTTGCCTTTACAGATACTTCGGATATGTGGTTAGGATCACGTTGGCCGCGAACTGCAGTGAATATTGCGGGAGTTTGCACAGATATGTTGACTGCAGGAATTGCATCGATATTAATTTTTGTCATTCATAATCATTATTT
>JANWKO010000151.1 GCA_025451335.1 Gammaproteobacteria bacterium | reverse complement strand
TTAGTTCTCTTGCCCAAGCAAAGCCAGGTTAAAAATACATAGCAGCGTAAATTTTTTATGTTTTTGCAGGAACTGTGATTTTTAATCTAATTCTCTTTCATGCAACAACAACTAAACTTTCTTTAACTACCTCGATAATTTTGTTCATGGTTGATATATCCATATCTGCATAAAGAGGCAAGCGCAGAATGCAATCCGACAAATTATCTGTGTTATTCATGTTACCAGAAACACGTGAATATTTTTTGCCAGCAGGAGAAGAGTGTAATGGGATATAGTGAAATACGGATTGAATGCCGCGTTTTTTAAGTAAAGCCATAATATGGCTACGAGCATCTAAATCAGATAACAAAATATAATACATATGCGCATTATGCTGGCAATAATCAGGGATAATAGGTCTTCTAATTAAGCCTTCTGCTTCTAATTCTGCAAAATTAGTATGATAATGATTCCAAATTTTTAAGCGTTGTTTAGTTATGGACTGTGCCTCTTCTAATTGAGCATATAAAAATGCGGCGATTAATTCACTCGGTAAAAAGGAAGATCCAACATGTTGCCAAGTATATTTATCCACTTGGCCACGAAAAAAATGCGATCGGTCTGTACCCTTTTCGCGAATAATTTCCGCTAATTCGCAAAATTGCCCATCATTTATTAATAATGCACCACCTTCACCGGAAATAATATTTTTTGTTTCATGAAAACTATAAGCGCCTAAGTGGCCTATCGTTCCTAGTATACGTCCTTTGTAACTTGCCATCACACCTTGTGCGGCATCTTCAATGACAAATAAATTATATCGCTTGGCGATGTCTAAAATGGTATCCATTTCACAAGCTACACCGGCATAATGTACAGGCACTATTGCTTTCGTTTTCGGAGTGATAGCTGCTTCAAGCAATGTTTCATCCATATTCAATGTATCAGGACGAATATCTACAAAAACGGGTACACCACCGCGTAGTACAAATGCATTGGCAGTCGAAACAAATGTATAAGACGGCATGATTATTTCATCGCCTGGTTGAATATCAATAAGTAACGCTGACATTTCAAGAGCGGCAGTACAGGAATGGGTTAGCAATGCTTTAAGACAGCCCGTGTAATTCTCAATCCAAGTATGACATTGACGCGTAAAAAAACCATCACCGCAGAGACTAGTAGCTTGTTGAATGTAGTCCCATTCTTTTCCCGTATAATGTAGTTTTACAAAAGGAATACTCATTTAAACTGCTCCAAAAAGCTTTTTCACATTATTTTTACGTTAGTCACGAAGACTAGAACATTTTTGGTGAAAGCTAGACTCCATGGACGTCTGAGTCGGGAGGTACAGGGATGTACCAAGCTTTCACCACAAACATTCTAGTATTCATGACCTCAATTACCCTCGGCTGGCAACAGCCACTCCAAACATAATTAAAATAACTCCTACGATTTTTAAAGGTGTAAGAGCTTCGTCAAAGCATATCCCGCTTAGTATAATCACTAAAATAAAAGAGAGACTCATAAAAGGATACGCATGACCCAAGGGAAGTTTAGTTAATGCAGCCATCCATGCGAGAGAAGCAAGAAATGCGGCTACAAAGCCACTAAAAATCCAGGGATTAAATAATAAGCTAAAAAGGAATACGAGTTTTGATATGACGTCTGCTGGCATAGCGCTTGCTTTTCCTACTTGCCATTTAATGACGAGTTGACCGTATACGGTGAAAAAAATGGTTAAAAACACATAAAAATAACTCATGGTGACTCACTAAATGAAGGGATAGAAGTATTAGCATAAGGACGTTCAATGCGAGTAAAAGTCATGGTATCAGTTTCAATTTCTAAAGCACAGGCAAAGCCTTTTTTATCTCGCGATTGGCCGACGGAACCAGGATTAATTAAATAAGGTTTTTTTTCATTGTGGACAAGCGCTCGATGTGTTTGTCCAAAAGCAATGATGTCGTAATTAAACGTATTTAACTTTTCTAATAAAGGATTATCTGCATAAAGATAATCAGTAAAAGGATTCCAAGGACTTCCATGGACTAAAAAAAAAGACAAATTCTCAATTAGTCCAGCCCATACGATGGGTAATTTTGCTAGCCAGTGACGATTATCAGGTCGAATAACGTTATCAGCATAACAAATTCCTTGTTGGACTGTGGGTAATAAATTAGGAGGACAGCCTCTTAAAAGAAAGTCATCATGATTTCCCAAAACACAATATAATTTTTTTAAATTGCGCAAATAATCTATGACTTCGTTGACTTGTGTGTTGTAACCTACGATATCACCCAAACACAAAACATAATCGGCATTTTCAATATTATTACTTAAAGTACTTAGCGCATTAAAATTAGCATGAATATCACTAATTACCATGATTTTCATTGAGGTTGTCCCCAATTTTCTATCACTAAATCAAATTGTTTAGTGTCGCTTAATTTACCTTTGGAACGCAATTCATCATAGGCTTGTTGATCAATATAAACTTCATTCCAATAGCGTAGTGCAATGCCTTTTGTCACAAGTGGTAGAGCAGGATTCTGGCCTAAAACATAATTTTCCAGTGTAGCTTGAACTTCATTGAATCCAAAACGTGCTCGGAGTGGTGTAGTACCAGAAAATCGCATATTGATTTCAAAACAAATCGGAACCCCTTGTGATGATAATCTAAATTGTAAATTGCAAGGGCCCATCGGTTTTAAAGCGCTAACAATACGTAATGCTTCGTCACGGATGTCTGGGAAATCGCCAACTTCAGCACGATAGGTTGTGCCTTCTAATAATTCTCGCTTCATGACAATAGAGCCACAGACTTTGCCATTCGTATCACTAAAACAACCAACGGTGTATTCCGATTGAGGATCGCCGATGTATTCTTGGATCAGGTAATCTTTTTGTTGCGCGACGTATTCTAGTGATTGTTGATTTTCGATTTTAATGATTCCTGAGCCACCTCTACCATAACGAGGTTTTCCAATTAAGGGAAATCCACATGTTTGGACCAGAATGTCTATTTCTTTTGAAAATCCGGATAATGCGTATCGTGGATAATTAAATCCATTTTTTTCTAGCCATTGACAAGTTAAAAATTTATCGTGAGCGATAGATAATATTGAAGGCGTTGTGGCTATACAAAGCGCTCCCGTTTTTTCTTTAATTTTTGACGCATGTTCTGCTAAAAAATATAAGACAGGTTCAACACCTGTTAAAATCACATCGATGTTTTCTGTTTGACAAATTTCAATTATCCATGCAAAAAATTGCGGATCATTGTAATAAGGTGACAAGTAGCTTTTTTCTGTTGTATAAAGACCGCAAGCTAATGGACTAACGCAAGCACCGATAGAGCGATGTGAAACAGAGCTGATTTGCAAGGCTTTTAAAATACCTTGTCCGACATTGCCGCCGACACCTAGTACTAATACATTGAGTTTTTTATTCATTCATATTCTCTGATGCATGTTCTAAAAAACGACCTCGAGAAAAATTTAGCGAATGAGATAAAAAATCAAGATCGTTATGAAACAAAGATTTTTTCAAATTTTCTGTTGTCTCAGACAAAATATACAAAGGCCTTTTTTTCACTTCGTCAAATGTTTTACCTAAATAAATTCCGATAATTCCCAGGATCCCAATAATGATGCCGCCAATAAAATAAATGGAAACAATTAGGCTGCTCCAACCTAAAACAGATGATCCAGTGAATAAAGCTTTCAGGAAAATATACATTCCATAAATAAAAGCCAAGGAAGACATGATAAAGCCTAAGCGAATAGCGAGTCGAAGTGGTTTATCAGAATAAGCAATAATAGAGTCACTTGCTAATTTCCATAATTTCTTAAATGTATAAGTGCTTTTTTCATTAAAGCGAGCAGCATGTTGTACATTTACACTCGCAGTAGAAAAACCCATCCATGTAACAAGTCCGCCAAAAAAACGTAAATTTTCCCGCATCTGACGGAAATTGGTGACAACGTTGCGTGAAATAATGCGAAAATTACCAGCTTGGCCATTGTAATCAATTTCTAGAAAATAACTAAAGACACGATAAAATGCCCAAGAGAAAAAGCGTTTAATTAAAGGATCGCGTCGTTTTCCGCGATTGGCTAATACGACATCATAGCCTTCTTGAGCTTTTTGGTAGAGTTTGATGATTTCTTCGGGTTGATCCTGCAAATCACAATCCATGACAACGACCCAATCGCCATTGCAATGATCCAGTCCAGCAGTAATGCCGTAGTGTTGACCAAAGTTACGACTAAATTTTATTCCCTTTATTCTTGAGTCAGTTTTGGCCATTTCTAAAATTAAGTCCCAAGAGCGATCGCCACCACAGTCTTCCACTAAAATAATTTCAAAATCCATGGTAATGTGCTCTAGCGCTTCAATTAAGCGTCGATAGAGTTCATGTAAGCAATTTTCAGCTTTATAAACTGGTATAACAACTGAGATGTGTGCCATTGCTTCAATACCTCAACTAAGGATCATGCACGTAATAACTCGGACAACTAGCATCTCATTTAACACGCATCTTTGCACGAACTTCATTCAAAAAAACGCTTACATAGAACAACTATGCGCGCATTTTTTTGAATTCAGTTTGTGCAAATCTTCATGTTAACTGAGCGCTAGTTGTCCGAGTTATTACGCGCATGATCCTAATGGATTGCCATTTTGATAATTTTGTCAGCGGTGTTTTAGAATATTTATACACATATACGCATCCGTAAGGTGAATCAAGTTTTTTGAGTGCTTGCCAATGTTTGCTATTTAATAAGTAATCAGTTTGATAAGCAACAACTGGTATGGCTTTTTTTCGTCCATCTTCTGCAAAGGCAGGGCTCTTTTCAACTTCTTTGCTATCACAATACGTGACAGCAAGCGTATGCTCATTATGTTCTAATTGTCTAATATTTTCTTTAGCTATTTGTTTTGGATCATCAAATTTAGATTGAATTTTATAATATGTATCATGAGCTGACATATATCCAACAGGCTCAATGGTATTAATAGACAATCCTCGATTTAACTGCCAATGATCAAAAAAACGCGCACTGTCTTCAGCAAATAAAAAACTAACATAATATGGTCGCGGTTGGGTCAGGATGACATCCGTCACTGTATCAAAAAACGTGCGCATAGAAGTAAATTTCTTGACCAATTCCGTGGTACGTTCTTTAGAAGCGAGAAATTGTACTGCGGAGTTGCCAATAATCATTATTAAGAGCATTGTGTAAAAAATATTATCTTTGAAAAGAGAGCTTGAGCGTCTAGGTATGACAGTGGCAAGTAAAGTAATAAGAAATACAATCCAAACATTATAAAATCCTGTATACATTCCATGAGTCAAAGTAATAATTAAAGGTAAACCGATGACAAACCATGCAGCAATGCTGACGTCTCTACGTTCCTGTTTCCAATCCGTGATGATATAAAAACAAAAACAATAAATTATCATGATGAAAAAAACCGGAAAACGAATGAAATGAATAATCATCCACAAAAGAAATTTAGCAACATACAATGGAGATTTATAATCATATCCAGCAACAAAATAATAGGTATACAAAATTTCCCATTGCGTAAAAGCAACTACAGAAGATAATAAGCCAGCCGGCAAAATAAAAGCACTGATTCTTAATAGTGCAGTTTTCATTTTGTCGTTATGTAAACGATGATATGCTGCAAGGCAAAATGGAGGTATGAAAATAAATGCTGAATAAACTGCTAAAGCAGTTCGTTCCATTACTAAAAGACCTAATAACGTGCTACATAATAGTGACCATAATGGACGTTCCAGCATATTCGAAAGTAACCAACTAAAAGCAGCACTTCCTAGCATCCAAATAGCGATACTTTCTTTCCAATAATCTGCCATGCCTGTATATGGTGTATAAATAAAAGGAAAACAAAATATAAAACTCACAACAACAAGGCTAGCTAACCAAAGTTGAGTGCGCTTGAAGACATAATGAACTGTAAGAAAAGCAAATAATCCCATGAAGGGCAGGGTTACTGCCATATGACCATAAGTGGTTTTTAAAAACTCAGGTGCTAAAAGAATGCGTAAGCAAACATCTAAAAAATCTTTATGAGATTTAATTTCTTGTAAAAAAGCGAAAAGTCGTCCGTGAGTATTAACTAGCTCATGGAGATGAAGTGCGTTGAGTAAATAATAGGCTGAGTCAAAATGAAAAGGAGCAACGGAATAATAATTCTGAGATTCGTGGATAGAAATAACGCCAGCTAAAGCAACTAAAATAATGGCAAGAGTAAATTGAATAATAAATTCAATATGTGTTTTTTTAATTGTTTTCAAATTATTCATTAAGATGAAATCCTTTTAATCCATAAAATGTGGCTAGTATAATAAACTCCTATTTACAACTGTCCTCTGGTTCAGCTGTTTTCATTCTTCTCAATTTGATCGCCTAAAAGCCATAATCAAATTGATACGGTACTTTCTGACTTTATGGGTTACAAGCAATGGTAAATCAATCCTTCGTTACGAACAAGCAATGGTAAATGCAGACCTGGATTCGTTTGCAGATAACGCTTCCGAATCCAGGGGGCTTAGATAAATGCAGCTCTAGGTTTAAATAATATTATTTCTTCTTCGTCCTCTACTTGAGTAGTTGGTTTAGGAGGTGCGACAGAAACAGCAGTTGGCAAATTAGTTTTCACAATTGCTTGTGATTTATGTTCAGTTGCCAGTTTGCTTTCAGATGTCATAGAGGCTTTAGTCAAAATGACAGCAGTTGAACTATTTACAGGTGCAGACTCAATTGTTGGATATAAAGTCTCAAGTTTAGGCATTGCGGTTATTGAGGCTTTTGTCATCATTGACGTGCTTGAATTTTTTGCATCGGAAGTCAAATTCGACATATTTGTAGTGGATGCAGGTTTAAGAGTTGGAAATACAGATGGAAAAGGATTGAGTGCCGAGGGACTTTCTGACATAGAAAAATCCGGCGCTGTTGGCATAGGCATTGCGACTTGTCCAAACCGTTGTCTAATCCAATCGTCATTCATTTCTAAAGTTTCAAATACTCCCGCTTGAAGATTCTGAAGGACTTCTTTTGAGGTGCATGTTTCTGCTTTGCTCCATAAATAAGCGGCTGGCGTGGGAGTCGACGTTTTGGTTGCAAAAATTTGTTTCAAGCACCAAGCAGCAAATTCTTTTTGTAGCTTACAGCTAGGTTCGTTACCGTCTTCCACTTGCATAATAAAAGAACAAACGTTGCTTTGCATTTCGTTTATTGTTGTATCTGCGCTTTCCTTATTCTTTAATAAAAAAGAAGCGCATAAAAAAACCATTCCTGCAGGAGAAAGTTTAACTTCTTTAACTGGGGTTTGTTTAGTTTCTTTAATTGAAGTTTGTTTAGTTTCTATGATGATTTTTTTGCTTTCAATTGGCTTATGTGGAGTTGACTTGTATTCTGCGCTTGATGTGAAAGATTGTTGAAAAGATTCTCTGCAGAGCAAGTCTTTGTTAAACCAGTCTTCATCCACATTGAATGCATCTTTTGCAGCGTGATACAAATCAGCTTGATCCTCAGATTTAAACGTGTGAAATTTTGTATATAAAAAGGCGATAGGATCATTGACAGATATTTTATCTTTTTCCGCGGAACTAATAAGATGTGAAAGTAAACGTGCAAATTGTCGATGGCGATATTCTTTGCTATCAAGATCTAATGAAGTCGCATTGTCTGCCCATTCGTCTAAGTTGATTCTAGCTGTCGTTGCCATGGTATTAATTTTAAGAATTTCTTCTTCGTTAAGATTAAGTTTCTTTATTGTGGAGTTGTTATTTAACAATATTAAACAGCCCCATAATAATATTTTGGCCCGATTAGGATATTCGCCCAGCAAAGTGCGTCTTCCATGCGTGAATTCATTCGCTAAAGCACAAATTGCAGGTAGGTAATTATTAAGTGCTAATAACTGGAGTTCTTTTATATTACGTTCTTTTACTGCAATAAAATATTGTAAAAATTTACTCTCTGGTGTTGTTGGATTTAAATGAGGTAAAAGTTTTTTCGCATTTTCATAAAGAGCTTTATATGGTTCAACATTTTTTTCTAAAATAGTTGAGTTTATATTGTATGCAGGTAACAGAATTTCTTTAAAGTATAAATCAAGATTTTTCTTAAATTCTGGATGATTGATGACTTCATTGAATAGGATAGATACATTTTTTGCTTGGCCGAGTTCGAATGCTTTTTGGAGAGCAAGTTTGTGCATTATCACCGCTTCTTCGCGTAGGCCTAAAGACTCAGCCATTTTTGCGAGATTTAAAACATCATCGCAATAAAGATCCTTTGGTACTTTTGAATTTGTTAGGTTTGAAACTTGAATGCATAATTCTTCGAGTGTTTTTTCTTTAACGGGGGGTTGGGTTCTTTGCATTTTTTCTCCTTATTGTAGGGTCTGTTGCCACTGGCCGCAAATCTTCGCTATTTTAATACTAGATCGAGCAATTCAACAACTTATTATTGTTTAATGTTTCGTTATCTTTAATTGGGCAGTAGGCTTCCACTGCCAAATTTATAGTTGAGGTCTATAAGGATTTTTATCTTCTTTCTTTACGCTGGTCTCTGATTTTGAAATTTTACTTTCTGCATGATAAAAAATTCCATTTTTATTTGCAGTAAGATAAGCATCTTGTCGGATAACTATTTGCGAATCATTTTTTGATTCCATTATCGTTTGAGTATCTGATGGTTTTACTTTTCTCTTCAGTTCGCTAAGTTTTATGGAAAGTCCTCTAATTTTAGCTTCTTGAGCATGTTTTGCTGCAATAGTTAAATTCATTTCATAAGCGAATTTTTTAATCCCTTGATCGCCTTTAATGAATTTATCTTGAGATTCTTTTAAATGTTTGGGATCTCCAAAAACATGATCTATTATTTTAAATATATTGTGA
Organism: Gammaproteobacteria bacterium; assembly: GCA_025451335.1. Lineage (GTDB taxonomy): Bacteria > Pseudomonadota > Gammaproteobacteria > DSM-16500 > DSM-16500 > JAJPGW01. The sequence continues at coordinate 38,802 of JANWKO010000151.1, read as the reverse complement.
CGACGATAATAATAAAATGATCCTAGGGTAAAAAGTGCGGTAGCAATTCCAATAGCCCAGCCCAAAGGAGAAGAAAGTATGGCAGCCGAGACAAACAAGCCAAATATCATCTGTCCCAAAAAATAACCAGAACTAGCAAATAAAATTGCCTCAAGCCCGGCGAAAAACCATTTTGCTCCTTTTCTAAGACAGCTTTCTTGATATTTTTCTTCAAGCGTCGCATTTTTTTCAATGATATCTTGATTAAATAGATCCACTGTTTTTTTATAGGAAACACAAGCTTTTTCTTTTAATTGATGAACGCAATGACTCGATTGAAGCGTTGCATGGATTTTTTTGGTAACTTCGAGTTGCCTCTCATAAAGGCGTATCATCTTAGATGATTTTAAAAAAGAAAAGCCTAAAAATTTACTCATATTTTCAATATCGATGATCGATAAAATTCCTTCAATTACCCCAATTGCAATTGAAATTCCAAGAGAAATGGGATTGCCAATATTTGGAATCAATTCTAATAAAACTTTGCATCCGGTAAATCCATTCGCGCCATTAATGAAAGGGGTAAATAAAGTAAATGCATGGGCATAAAGCTTTTTGAAAAAATTTGTATTTTTTGTTTCGGTATCTTCTTTTATTTCGAGGGAATCGGCAACGGCTTGCATGATAGCAAGTTTGTATTCTTCAATTAACAAAATTTCTTCATTTTTTAATTGAGCAAATTTTTTTTTAATAAAATTAAGTGTAGAGAAATACTCTCGAAGTTTAAAGAGACGCTTGGTGTTTTTGATATCGGAAATAAACTGTAACTTTTGTTCTTCTTTTAATTGGTCAAGAATATTTTTTATCTGAGCACCAGTGATCATTCGTATTCCATTATAGTCTGATTCGGTACTGACAAATCGATTAAATTCAGTGAAACGATTTGTTGAGTATAGTATCATTTCTAAATAAGAAATTTCCACAAGGATAAAATATGATTAGCCAATTACGCGGGCTTATTTTAGAAAAATTGCCTCCACAACTGATAATAGATGTCAATGGTGTTGGATATGAAGTCGATGCGCCGATGAGCACGTTTTATCGATTGCCTGATGTCGGACAAGAAGTTATTTTGCTAACCCACTTTGTAGTGCGTGAAGATGCTCACCATTTGTATGGGTTTGCAACAAATGAAGAACGCACATTGTTTCGCACACTGTTAAAAGTGAATGGTGTCGGCCCGCGTCTTGCTTTGACCATTTTATCGAGTATTGAGCCGCTCGAATTCGTTCATTGTATTATCAATAATGATATGCAAAGATTAGTTCGCTTACCTGGTATAGGTAAAAAAACAGCAGAACGATTAGTGATCGAAATGCGCGACAAATTAGCTGCGTGGGAACAAGCTTCCCCTGTGGAAATGAATTTGTTAGCAACTCAGACTGAAAAAAACTCGCGCCATCAAATTGTGCAAGATGCCCTTTCTGCTTTAGTTGCGTTAGGATATAAGCCACAGGAAGCAAGTCGTGCAGTGGCAAAAATTGATGATGGTGCGTTGAGCAGCGAAGATATCATTCGTCGTGCACTAAGGGAGTTAGTTAGATGAGTGACCTAGATAGAATCATTACACCGCATGCACAAAATGAAATGGATCATATCGATCGAGCGATTCGTCCAAAATATTTACGAGACTATATTGGACAAGCCACAGTTCGAGAACAAATGGAAATTTTTATTCAAGCTGCCCGTAGCCGTCAGGAAGCATTAGATCACGTTTTAATTTTTGGACCGCCAGGTTTAGGAAAAACCACTTTAGCAAATATTGTTGCTAATGAACTCGGTGTTGGATTGCGACAAACTTCGGGTCCTGTATTAGAACGTCCAGGCGATGTAGCAGCTCTTTTAACGAATTTACAAGAGCGCGAAGTATTATTTATTGACGAAATACATCGTTTAAGTCCGGTGGTCGAAGAAGTGCTTTATCCAGCGATGGAAGATTATCAACTTGATATTATGATTGGTGAAGGACCTGCGGCTCGCTCCATTAAAATAGATTTACCGGCTTTTACTTTAATCGGTGCAACTACTCGTGCCGGATTATTAACTTCACCATTGCGTGATCGATTTGGAATTGTGCAACGGTTAGAGTTTTATCAGATTGCAGATTTAGCCCACATCGTGCAACGTGCCGCCACTATTTTAGATATTTCTATTGATTTGCCAGGTGCAGAAGAAATCGCTAAACGTTCGCGAGGTACACCCAGAATTGCTAATCGATTATTACGTCGAGTGCGTGACTATGCTGAAGTAAAAGGAGATGGGCGAATTGTGCTCGAAATTGTGCAGCGCGCATTAGATATGCTTGACGTTGATGAGCAAGGTTTCGACATGATGGATAGAAAGTTATTATTAGCCTTAATTGATAAATTTGGTGGTGGTCCAGTTGGTGTAGATAATTTAGCCGCATCCATCAGTGAAGAGCGTGGCACGATTGAAGATGTGATTGAACCATTTTTAATCCAACAAGGATTTATAATACGTACGCCGCGAGGACGTATGGCAACAAAGCAAGCTTATTTACATTTTGGTTTAAAGACGCCAGAAAAATTGACAACACAAAAGAATTTGACTTTATTTGAATCTGAGGTGTGAAAGATTCAAAAGTCGAGACTAGCCCCTTTTTTTGGAGAATTGTCAACGGGCCCTAGAACCGATACCATATGGACTGAAGACTCACGGGCAAGCCCCCAACATTATTAATGGAGAACAAGCGTGATAGTTGATTCCACTTTTTTAACCTATTTTTTAAATGCAGGTATTGTTGTCAAATTCGTGATGATTCTATTGATTTTAGCGTCAGTTTTATCTTGGACTTATATCTTACAGCGCTGGTTTTACATAAAAGAAATTCGCGGTTTGGCCACACGTTTCGAAAACGCATTTTGGTCGGGTGGAGATTTATCAAAACTATATGCCGACTCTAAGCGTCGAAAAGGTGAAATACAAGGCATGGAAGAAATTTTCCAAGCGGGATTCAAAGAGTTTTTACGGTTACAAAATAAAATAGGTGTGACTGGTGAATCTGTGATTGAAAGTGTGAAACGTGCGATGCGTGGCGCACAAATGCGTGAACAAGATAAGCTAGAAACACATCTTTCTGTTTTAGCAACAGTAGGATCTATTAGCCCATACGTAGGATTGTTTGGTACGGTTTGGGGTATTATGGTTGCTTTCCGCGGATTAGCCAATGTGCAACAAGCCACGATATCTATGGTAGCGCCTGGTATTGCAGAAGCATTGATTGCTACAGCCATGGGTTTATTTGCAGCTATTCCAGCTGTCATTGCTTACAATCGGTTTATGACAGAAATTAATCGATTATTGAATCGTTTCGATGTGTTTCAAGATGAATTTGAAAATATTTTATTTCGACAATCGAAACAAAACATAGTTCAATCTGAAATCTCTGCCGTGCTGGAGTAGTCATATGGCTTTTATCCAAGAACGTGGTTCGCGTCGACCAATGTCTGAAATCAATGTTGTTCCCTTTATTGATGTCATGTTAGTACTGCTGGTTATTTTTATGATTACTACACCTCTATTAACCCAGGGAGTTAAAATTGATTTACCTAAAACAGAAGCTAAGGCGTTGCCACCGGATCAAAAAGAACCATTGATTATTACCGTTGATGCAGAGGGAAATTATTATTTAAATATTGCCAAAAAACCTCATCAACCCATTACAGCGCAGACTTTAAGTCATTTAGTTTCTGAAGAATTGAAACCATCAGAAACGAGTGAGCAACGTCCTGTGCTCGTGAGAGGCGATAAAAGTGCAAACTATGGTAAGGTTATTGAAGCCATGTCACTGCTTCAGCAAGCTGGTGCAAAAAGTGTAGGGCTCATTACACAACCTGGTCGGCTTGATAAAGTTTCTGGTTAATGACCTATGCAGAGATCACTCAACTATCGCCAACCTTTTTTTGTTTCTGTTTTATTCCATGTCGTGGTCTTAACGGTTTTAGTTGCAAGTTTTGAGTTTAATGGACGCAATTATGTGGTAGAAAATTCGGACAAAGACATTGTCAATGCGGTGGTGGTAGATAGTTCAAAAATTAAAATGGCAAGTCCTACTCCCATATCTGCGCCAAAGATTGAAAAAGCGCCGAAAAAAATTCTACCCCCAGCGCCTGTGAAACAGCCTCCTCCCGCCGCAAAGGTACAAGAAGCAAAAAAAATACCGGAAGTAAAACCACAAGTAAAACCACAAGTAAAACCACAAGAACACACTATTGCGATTCCTAACAAGCAAAAACAATTAAAAAAAGAATTGCTTGAAAAAGAATTGTTGGCAGATTTGAAAAAACAAACGACTATTCATAAAAAATTGACGAAACAAAAAGAGTTAGAAAAAGCTTTTGAAAAAGAACTCAGAGCGCAAGCAGCGAAATCTTTACAACAACAATTACTGAGTGAGCAACAACGGTTGTCGAGTGCGCAAGCAGAAAAAATGCGCGGTGTTGTTGATAAATATAAGGCATTGATTACACAATCCATTGCGCAACACTGGTTGGTTCCCAATGGAGTGAATAAAAGTTTATCATCACAATTATTAATTAAAATAGCACCAGGAGGCACGGTATTGGATGTGCAATTGGTAAAAAGTAGTGGAGATGATGCGCTGGACCGTTCGGCTCGCAGCGCTGTTTTCAAAGCTTCTCCTTTACCTGTGCCCGCTGATCCAGAAGATTTTGAACCTTTCCGACAATTTATTTTAAAAGTCAAACCTGAAATTGTCGTCACTAGAGAGTAATCTTGTTTTTATACGGGTGTTGCAGTTACTGTTCGAATTTGCATTTTTCCTTCTTCTATTTTTTTATAAATAGTATCAATAGAATCTGAAATATTTACAAAATCTATTTTTTGCTTAGCTGCAAAAAAAGATTTTGAATGAGGAGATTCCTGCATTTCTTTTTCTTTCCAAATGGAAGCCAAAGCTTTAATACAATTTTTATAATGTTCCAGAGTATTTTCAGAAAAATCTGAAACTTGGGCTTTTGTATTTTTTAAGCATTTCTTTGCACAATTCAAATAAGAATTAACGGGACTGTTTTGAGATCCAGAATCAAAATATGTATTTATTAATGTGTCGAAATTAGATTGTGCCAAAGGCCACGCGGCTAAAGTGCAAGCGGCGAATGTAAAAACTTCTGCGGCTGGAATTAAATTATTTTTTTCACTTTTCATCTCAGGTTCTGGAAATTTCACATTAATTAATTGACAAATTTCCCTTGCCAACTGTTCGAGATCCGTTTCAGTTGAAGTTTTTTTTGCTTCAATTGATTTTGTTATTATATTTTTTACAAATAATGGAATACGAGCATATTCAGTCGCTGTTTCAATAAGATTTGCACTCGTTTTTGCATCGAGAGTCCGAGAATGTGTAGGCAATGAAAATTCTTTTAGACCGTGAGCGATAATAACTCGTTCTATTTCGAATTCTTCATATTTAACAAATTTTCTTAACTTTTCTTCTTCAGCTAATGTTTTTGAATTTTTTATAATACGGTTGTGCATAATTAAATTCTCCAAGTTAAATGTAGCGATGTGGCATTTCTGAGTCCATGTATGGATATGCCAGTATTCCTAAGGCGGGCATTCTAGCTTTAAGTTGTAAAATAGTACATTTTTATTTTTATGATCAATAATTGGCCTATCGAGACTTGTTCCATACGGTGTAAAAATGTTAATCTAGTGAAAAGGATATCTATTTCCACTGTCTACAGACACTAGACTAGTTTAGGGAGTAAGTCATGGTTTTAACTTTGATGCCCATCATTATTATTTCTTGCTTTTGTATCCTTGTGTATTTTTTATTCCAAATGAATCGACAATTGGCCAAATGGAAAAAAATTCTAGCGTCGAGTGAGACTCAGTTAAAAAAAGAAATTGAACAAAAAAAAATATTAATCGAGCAACTCGAGGAAGTGAAAGACAATCAAAACCGAGAAGTATTATATGATCCTTTAACTAAGTTACCAGCTCGTCGAGTGTTCGAAGATCGTCTTACACAAATTCTCCATCAAAGTAAACGTAATCATCTTACTTTTGCTGTCATGTCTCTAGATATAGACGGATTTAAAGTGATAAATGATGCATTAGGACAGGATGCTGGTGATCAGTTGTTGAAAGAAATCTCGACGCGGTTGCAAGGAATGATTCGAACTGTTGATACCGTTAGTCGCTTATCAGGTGATGAATTTGCTTTTATCTTGTCACAATTATCAAAACCCGAAACAGCAGCTTATGTTGCGCAGCGTTTATTAAACGCGGTTTCAGAGCCTTTTAACATTGAAGATCAAGAAGTATTTTTAACAGCAAGTATAGGTATATCTGTATTTCCTAATGATAGTGATGATCTGAAAGAATTGATGAAGAATTCGGACATCGCTATGCATCAAGCTAAAGCGCGTGGACGTAATATGTATCAATTTTATCGTTCAGAAATGCGCATGCTTAGCCAGCGTGAATTATTGTTGACATCAAGTTTGCAAAATTCAGAAATTTATAATGATTTGGTTGTTTACTTTCAACCCATTATGGATATTCAAAATAAAAAACTTATCTCGATGGAAGCGTTGTTGTTTTGGCAACATCCAGATTTTGGATTAATTAAACTGCAAGATTTTTTAAAATTGGCAGAAGACAATGGTAAAATTCTTGAAATTGGCGAATGGTTTTTAAAGGAATCTTTGCAACAATTTTCGAATTGGCAAGCTGAAGGTTTGAATATTAATTCCATCGCGACCTTTGTGTCACCTCGACAGCTAGAAAACCCACGATTTGCATATAAGATTTCCCAACTTATAGATGATATGAATTTGGAACCAGGACATTTATCGATTGAAATTTCTGAAACAACTTTACCGACGAAAATTGAATTAATTGAAAGAATGTTTAATATGTTGAAACATATTGGCGTGCAAATTGGCTTAAAAGATTTTGGTATGGGACAGTTATCTTTACAACATCTAAAACGTCTTCCTATCGATTATGTAAAAATTGCTAGTTCCCTTATACAAGATATTACGATTAATAAAGATAATGAATCTATCGTCAAAATGATTACAGCACTTGGGAATAGTTCTCAAATTACTGTGGTTGCAGAGGCGGTTGAAACCGATAAACAAAAAGAGTTATTAAAAGAGCTAGGATGTCGAATTATGCAAGGTGATTTATTTTGCCCACCGCTGCAAATGCAAGAATTTTCTCTAGAAATGATTGCTTCGATTAACGATAAGATGAAAACAGAACACTAACGCAGCACTAAAGTTATGAACAGGATAAACAACTACCTTTATTGATGAAAACTAAAGATAACGGTGCGACTTGGTTTTTTCCAGAATCTGTTATTTCACAATTACCCCAAGATTTTCTTATCGGTGGTTTTTTAATGCAAGTTTTGTATGAATTGATAAAATATTCACTTAGCATCATCTGCAAAGCCCATCAAAATGCAGTCAGACTTTTATTTTTTGCTAAGTATTAAATCAAGAACTTCAAATCTATCGCAACCTATGGTATAAATTCCGCAAAGGTTTCTTTGGAGATAACAATGAGAAAATTATTAACGGTGGTATTATTTTTCTTTGCTTCGAGTTTGGCGAATTATTCATTCGCTATACTTAATCTTGAGTTAACTCGGGGGGTGTCGGGTGCTGTGCCAATAGCGATTGCTCCTTTTGCTATTCAAGGTATGGATCCTTCTCAAAATGTTTCTGATATTATTAGCAACGACTTGCGTATGAGTGGTCGTTTTAAAGTATATGGACGCGATCAAATTTCAAGTTTTCCTAGTGATTTGCCTGAAGTTAATTTCAACTACTTTAAAAATTTAGGTGCGGATAATCTAGTTATCGGAAAAGTTACACAAACCGGGCCTGATCGTTATCAAATTAGCTTTCAATTGCTAGATGTGTTTAAAGGAAAAGAGTCAGCGCAGCAATCAATGGTTTTAAATCGTAAATTTGATGTATCTGGTAACAATATTCGTGCTATCGCGCATCATATAAGTGATTTAATTTATCAGCAAATTACTGGGGTAAGAGGCGTATTTTCGACGCGGTTAGCGTATATTCTCGTACAGCGTGACAACAGATTAACCCGTTATATGCTCGAAATATCCGATGCAGATGGGTATAATCCACGGACATTACTCAGTTCTCATGACCCAATCATGTCACCAGCGTGGTCTCCTAATGGTCGTCAAATCGCATATGTGACATTTGAAAAGAAACATGCAGCTATCTGTATACAAGATGTTTCAACGGGTTCAAGGCATGTGGTCAGTGAATTTGTTGGTATCAATGGTGCGCCGGCTTGGTCACCTGATGGTAGAAAGTTGGCTTTAGTACTCTCCAAAGAGGGTACGCCTAATATTTATATTCTCGATTTAGCAACACATCATTTGAATCCTGTGACCAAAGATCTTTCTATTAATACAGAACCTGCTTGGTCACCGGACGGTAAGAAAATTATTTTTACATCGAATAGAAGTGGCGGGGGCCCACAAATTTATCAAAAAAATCTCATGTCAGGCGAGGTGACACGTCTTACCTTTGAGGGTAACTATAATGCCCGTGCTTCTTTTGCTCGTGATGGGAATCATATTGTTGTTTTAAATAAAGAATCTAGTCTATATAATATTGGTGTTTTAGATTTGAACACTGGCGTATTTAAAGTGCTAACGAATTCCGGCAACGATAGTGAGTCGCCAAGCTTGGCACCTAACGGAACCCTAGTATTGTACGGCACTCTTCATAATGGCCGCAGTGTATTGGGAATGGTTGCGACGGATGGTAGTGTGCAAATGCGTATGCCTGCACGTAACGGCGAAGTTCAAGATCCGTCTTGGTCGCCATATTTATCTTGACGTGAATGCATGCTAAAATCTCAAAGATTTTAAGGGAGAAAAAACAATGAAGTTAAAAAAATTAGTTTTGATGGCATTAATTGGTTGCAGTATTGTTGCATTAAGTGCTTGTTCAGCAAAAAAACACTATAACCAAGCCGGAGTAATGGAAGAGGGTGGGGCTGAGACATCCGGAATTGGTGAAAATGAAAATTTTGTTGGCGCTGGGGAGATGGGTGGCGCTAATGCAGAAAGAAAAAATACCTTTTATTTTGATTATGATAGAAGCAGTGTGCGCGATGAAGATAAGCCGCGTATTTATGCTAATGCGAATTTTCTTATCGCTAATTCAAGTAAGAAGGTTATTATTGAAGGTCATACCGATCCACGAGGTAGCCGTGAATATAACATTGCCTTGGCTGAGCGTCGGGCCAATGCGGTGGCAGAATTGCTTGTTTCCAAGGGTGTGAATCCTGGCCAAATCAGAATTGTGAGCTATGGAGCAGAAAGATTAGCAGCTCCTGGTCGAACGGAACAAGATTTTCAATTAGATCGACGCGCTATTATTGTTTATGTGCAGAAGTAGAGTATGTTGAAAAAAAACTTAACACGTGTTTTAGCTGTGGCAATGTCAATAAACATTGCCACAATGGCATTTGCAGAAGATTTAGCTGCGCCTGTTTATGATGCAGATAATTATCCTCCTGTATTTGATGATCAAGCGGTTGATACTGGTGTTTCTGGTGTGAGTAGTTATTCTTCTGGTAATTCTTCCTCTACTCGTTCCATGAGTTATGATCAACGATTGTCCCGTGTTGAGCAATTTGTGAATAATTTGCAGCATGCTAATTTGCAGAATAAAATTGATGCTTTATTGCGAGATATACAAAGCTTGCGAGGTCAAGTTGAACAATTAAATCATCAATTACAACAAGTTCAAAATCAGCATTCTAATAGTCCAGTTTCTGTAGAAGCTGAATCATCTGGAATTAAATCCAATGAATTTAAATCCTTACAAGCTCAAGTCGATCAATTGTCTCAGCAATTAGTCGATTTGCAAAATTCTCAAAGATCGCAAGCTCAAAAACCAGTTGGTGTTTTACAACCTATCGCCGCTATTCCTGATGATACGATTCCTGTGGCTTTTAAATCAAAGAAAACTAAAGAACCCGTGACTGATCAAGCAGCCACCTCAATTAAAACTAATAGTGATGATCACGCTCCAGTAGCAAAAAAAGATCGGCAACCTAATATTGCCGAAGAGCAACATATATACCAAACAGCGTACGATTTTATTAAAGCCAAGAAATATAATGAAGCGATTGCAGCTTTACAAAAAATGCTGCAAAAATATCCTTCAGGTCAATTTGCTGCAAATGCCCATTATTGGTTGGGTGAGCTATTTGGATTAATAGGTAAAAATGATCAATCTGCTGCCGAATTTGGTAGTGTGGTAACGTATTATCCTGATAGTCCAAAAGTTTCTGATGCACAACTTAAGCTAGGCTTGATTTTTGCTGCTCAATTTAAATGGTCCGAAGCTAAGTCAGCATTCAAAAAAGTGATCAATCGATATCCAGGAACGGCGTCGGCACGCTTAGCTTCTGAGCAAATCAAGCAAATACGAGCAGCAGGTCATTAGAACAAAATGAGTCGGCTGCGTATTACTGAAATCTTTTATTCTCTCCAAGGCGAAACTCGAACGGTAGGGTTGCCTACTGTATTTATTCGTTTGACAGGATGTCCCTTGCGCTGTGGGTATTGCGATACTGCTTATGCATTCCAAGGCGGTGAATGGATGGATGTGGAAGATATTTTGAAGAAAGTTGCCAGTTTTGAACCCCGTTATGTGACTGTGACAGGGGGGGAACCTCTTGCTCAAAAGCCGTGTATTGAATTGCTGCAACGATTATGTGATGAAGGTTATGAAGTATCCCTTGAAACCAGCGGAGCTCTAGACGTTTCGCAAGTGGATCAGCGTGTAAGCAAAGTCATCGATATTAAAACCCCAGGATCCCTCGAGGTTGCCAAAAATCGATTTGAGAATTTGAATTATCTTCTATCTCACGATCAAATAAAGTTTGTGATATGTAGTCGCGCAGATTATGATTGGTCAAAACATATACTTAACCAATATCAGCTATCGAGCAAGTGCGATGTTCTTTTTTCGCCTAGCTTTCAACAGCAATCGCCTGGTGAATTGGCTGATTGGATAATAAATGACCGATTACCCGTGCGGTTACAAATACAATTACATAAATTTTTATGGGGAGACGCTCCTGGACGTTGATATTTTTTGATAAATAGGTATCATACGCAACTTCGTGATACTTAATCTTGTTTAAAGTATTAAACGAAACATCGTAACAACACTTTGTTGCGGGCCGTTAGCTCAGTCGGTAGAGCAGCAGGCTTTTAACCTGTTGGTCCTGCGTTCGAATCGCAGACGGCCCATATCTATACCCCCCTTATAACATATTGTGGTATTTTTCAATCTCGCATAAACATTTCTAGCATGTTATCCTTGAAATAAAGCAATGATCCCCAATCTTATTTGAGCATATAAACCTTAATGAGGTAATCTCAAATGCGTATGGATAAGTTGACTAGTAAGTTTCAAGAAGCTCTAGCAGATGCTCAATCTCTCGCCTTAGGCCGGGACAATCAATTTATTGAACCCGTCCATGTTATGAAAGCCTTATTAGATCAGGAAAGCGGAACAATACGATCTATTCTTAATCGAGCCAATATTAATATTTCTCAATTGCGCACCCAGATAGACAGTGCAATTAATCGCCTTGCCAAAGTAGAAGGGGTAGGGGGAGAAGTGCATATTTCTAATGATTTGAATCGTATTTTGAATCTCACTGATAAATTAGCTCAGAAACGCAAAGATCAATATATTTCAAGTGAATTATTTTTATTAGCCGCAGCGGAAGATCAAGGGGGGCTTGGCGATATATTGCGAAAATCAGGAGCTACTAAACAAGTTATCGAAAAAGCAATAGAGGAAGAACGTGGAGGCCAGACAGTGCAAGATCAAAGTGCAGAAGATCAACGGCGTGCTTTGGAAAAATATACCATCGATCTGACAGAACGTGCTGAACAAGGAAAATTAGATCCTGTTATTGGCCGAGATTCGGAGATCCGACGCACGATACAAGTCTTATTAAGACGAACGAAAAACAATCCCGTACTCATCGGCGAGCCAGGAGTTGGTAAAACTGCCATTGTTGAGGGTTTAGCGCAACGTATTATAAATGGCGAAGTTCCAGAAGGATTAAAAGATAAAAGGGTGCTCGCGTTAGATTTAGGTGCGCTCATAGCAGGGGCAAAATTTCGCGGTGAATTTGAAGAACGTCTAAAAGCCGTGTTAAATGATTTAGCCAAGCAAGAAGGGCAAATTATTTTATTTATTGATGAATTACACACGATGGTGGGTGCAGGCAAAGCGGAAGGTGCAATGGATGCGGGCAATATGTTGAAGCCGGCTTTAGCGCGTGGTGAATTACATTGTGTGGGTGCGACTACATTAGACGAGTATCGCAAATATATTGAAAAAGATGCTGCCTTAGAGCGTCGTTTTCAAAGAATATTAGTTGATGAACCTTCTGTGCCGGACACGATTGCAATTTTACGCGGTTTAAAAGAGCGTTATGAATTGCATCATGGAGTCGAAATCACCGACTCAGCTATCGTTGCAGCAGCGACTTTATCGCATCGTTACATTTCCGATCGTCAATTACCTGATAAAGCCATTGATTTGATTGATGAAGCCGCAAGTAATATTCGAATGGAAATTGATTCTAAACCAGAAGCATTAGATCAACTTGATCGTAAAATAGTGCAAATGAAAATTGAACGTGAAGCTTTAAAAAAAGAAACAGATGAAGCTTCTAAAAAAAGATTAGAAAAACTCGAGAGTGAATTGAAAAAACTCGAAGCAGAATATTCAAAGCTCGAGGAACTTTGGAAAGGAGAAAAAGCGGTCATCCAAGGTGCGCAAAGTATTAAAGAAGATCTCGAACGTGCACGCTTAGAATTAGAAACTGCACGACGCGCAGGCGATTTAACTCGCATGGCCGAATTGCAATATGGCAGGATTCCTGAGTTAGAAAAAAAATTATCTGAAGTAGAATTAGCAGAAAAAAAAGAAATGAAATTGGTGCGAAGTAAAGTGACAGAAGATGAAGTTGCTGAAGTCGTTTCAAAGTGGACGCATATTCCAGTTTCTAAGATGTTAGAAAGTGAAAAAGAAAAATTAATAAAAATGGATGAAGCGTTGCATAAACGTATTATCGGTCAAGATCAAGCTGTCACCGCAGTAAGCAATGCGATTCGGCGTTCTCGGGCGGGATTATCGGATCCCAAACGTCCCATTGGATCCTTTTTATTTTTGGGGCCAACAGGTGTTGGCAAAACGGAATTGTGTAAAGCGCTTGCTGAGTTTTTATTTGATACTGAAGATGCCGTGATTCGAATAGACATGTCAGAATTTATGGAAAAGCATTCCGTTGCTCGCTTAGTAGGAGCGCCTCCTGGTTATGTTGGATATGAAGAAGGTGGTTATTTGACGGAAGCAGTGCGTCGTAAACCTTATTCTGTGGTGTTGCTGGATGAAATGGAAAAAGCGCATCATGATGTATTTAATATTTTGCTACAAGTATTAGATGATGGTCGTTTAACGGATAGTCACGGCCGCACAGTTGATTTTCGCAATACGATTATAGTGATGACATCCAATATCGGATCTGATTTGATTCAAGAAATTTCAAAAACCGGTGATTATTTCAAAATGAAAGAAGCTGTTTTAAATGTAGTAGGGCAACATTTTCGTCCCGAGTTTTTGAATCGAATTGATGAAACCGTTGTTTTTCATCCCTTGGATAAAGAACAAATTGAACAAATCGCCACAATTCAAATTAATCGATTACGCGCACGATTAGCTGAACGTGATTTAAGCTTAACGCTCACCAAGGAAGCCATGGATTATTTAGCAGGGGCGGGGTATGATCCTGTATATGGGGCACGACCTTTAAAGCGTGCGATTCAGCAATACATTGAAAATCCTTTAGCTCAAGAAATTTTAGCCGGTAAATTTTTGCCTGGCGATGCAATTAAGGTTTCGGAAAAAGCAGGAAAGCTGGTATTTGCTAAAGCAACAGCTACAGTTTAGATTGTTTTAAAACTAAATAAGGACAATCCGTATGTATAAGCATATCTTATTCGCAACTGATTTAACTGAAGATACAGAATATCTTATTAACAAGGTTCGCGGCATGCGAGGTTTCACAGGGGGTAAGTTAAGTATTATTCATGTGGTGGAGCCTTTACCTGGTTATAGTTATGCATATTTGGGAATAGAAGACATAGAAGGTCAACTCATTGAAGAAGCACGCGTATCTTTAGAAAAGTTGGGCCAACAATTATCAGTTGATAAAAATGACCAGTGGATAGAAGTGGGCCCAACTAAATCAAAAATTCTCAAAATAGCAGAGGACGTTGGAGCAGATTTGATTATTTGTGGTAGCCATGGACGCCACGGCTTGTCTTTATTGCTGGGGTCGACGGCTAACGCAATACTGCATGGTGCAAAATGCGATGTATTAACCGTAAGACTTCCAGAATAAAAACGGGGTCAAGTCTTGACAGTTGACTAGGGCGTATCGTCAATTCTCTTGGCTGAGCTTATAACTGTAAGAGGCCAGACCTCTGCAACACTAGATGGCCTATGACTCCAATCCAACTTATTGGATCAAACTAATGGAATACAAAGATTACTATGAAGTCATGGGGGTGTCGCGAACAGCAAGCCCTGATGATATTAAACGTTCCTATCGTAAACTAGCACGAAAATATCATCCAGATGTTAGTAAAGAAGCCAATGCCGAAGAAAAATTTAAAGAAGTGCAAGAAGCCTACGAAGTTTTAAAAGATCCAAAAAAACGCGAAGCATATGATCAATTAGGCAGTCAGTGGAAAAGTGGTCAAGAATTTCGACCGCCGCCGGGTTGGCAAGGTTTTGGTGATTTTGGGGCAGGTGGAGGAGGAGGTGCTTCATTTGAAGGTGTGGATTTGGGCGGATTCAGTGATTTCTTTGAAAGTTTTTTTGGTTCCCGAGGTGGGCATGCACCTCGTAGTCGACAACAGCATGCTCACCGGGAATTTCATATGCGCGGCAGTGATCAGCATGCCAAAATCGGTATAACTCTGGAAGAAGCATACAATGGTGGGGCTAAATCTGTGCATTTGCAAACGCAAGAAGTGGATGCACAAGGCCACGTTCAACATAAAACGCGTACTTTGAAAATTAACATTCCAAAAGGTGTTGTTCCAGGTCAACAATTGCGATTGTCTCAACAAGGCGCGCCAGGTATGGGAGGGGCTCCAGCTGGAGATTTATTTTTAGAGATTGAAATATTGCCGCATCATTTATTTACTCTAGAAGGGCATGATGTATATATCAACTTGCCGATTACTCCTTGGGAAGCAGCATTAGGTTCAAAAATTAATGTTCCAACATTAGGTGGGCCTGTAGATATGAAGATTGCACCGAATTCGCAAGGAGGCCAGAAATTACGTTTGAAAGGCCGTGGATTAACCAGTAAAACCCAGCCTGGCGACCAATATGTGTTATTGCAAATTATGACACCGCCTGCTGAAACAGAATCGCAACGCGAATTATATGAAAAAATGGCGCAGGAAATGCCATATAATCCGAGACAACATTTTTCCCAATAGGGATGGATAAAAATGGTTAATAAACATCTTATTGTTATTTCAGTAGAAGAAAATCCGGAGCTTAATTTGGAAGAGCTTTGTCATGCTTGTGATGTGACACCTGAATTTATTCATAACTTAATTGATTACGGTGTCATTGAACCCAGAGGATTTGCTGATGAAAATTGGCGTTTTGACGCCGAACAAGTACGTCGTGTGCGTATCATTACCCGTTTGCAACATGATTTAGAAGTGAATATAGCGGGCGCAGCATTAGTATTAGATTTGATGGATCAAATGGAAAAAATGCGTTCTAGGCTGGAATTGTTTGATCGATATTTTAAATAATTTTTCTGGTTCTCAGCTTTAGTTTGAGTATAAGTCGGATATTCTGCCAAAATAACTTTGTATTTTTGTTTCTGGAAAATTAAAATTGCCTCACAACTTGGCGTGCTCATTTGCTCGTTACCAGGTACTTCCATATACCTGGTAACGAGTTTTCGACATCCTGTCGAAAACCCTGCGGGCGAAGATTGTGCTCGCCTGCGTTGTTCAGCAAATTTTCCTTTAAGAAGCAAAAATGCAAAGGTAATTTTTGCTATGAATTTGTTTTTAACGCCAAACTTAGAGGCGCTAAAATTACTGATTATGTCTGTAGTTGATTCAAAAGAGAAAGGTTTATGAGCGCAACACGTAAAAAACAACCTGCAACTAGAGATTTTCTTATCAAGGACTTAAACGTTAATGAAACGTTACTTGATAAAACATTGAAATCTGCAGATCTTCTTGATTTAGTTTATCAATATAGTTTGCCAACACCAGAAAGTGAAAAAAAATCTGATATGGCAGAAATTCAAGCGAGTCAAAAAAATAAAAATGTAAATCAAAATTATAATAAAAACATAACATTTTTTAGCAATATCAAAACTTCACTTGTTACTGAAGCTGTTGAACATGTGTTATGGGCAAGAGCCGATGAGGCTGTATTATTAGTTGAAAAAAACCCAACTATTATGGATATGGTTATCGAAGCAAAAGATCCAGTCGGAAGAAGAATAGAAGGGACGCTTTTACAAATAGCAGCCATGACAGGTGATGTGAATTTGTGGAAGCAGAGTAACGAACAAGATAACGGCATGGTAGAAAGGTTGATAGTTGCAGGGAAATTATCTAACGAAGAAATAGTGAAACAATTGACACCTATATTTTCATTCAATGCAATGAGAAAAAATGAAAAAAGAAATAGCAGTATCTTAACAGCATTAAAAGAGTTTACTGAAGGTTTGATTAAAATGGATGAGATCGAAAAGGAAACTTTTGAAGGTTTTCAAAAACGCTGTAAACCTCTTATTGATACATTTCGAAAGTCTTTAAAACCAAATCCTAATAAAGTTATGACATCGGGATATATTTTTGATATACAAATCCTAAGTCAGGCTTTGCGTTGGTATAAAAACAATTGCAACCGTTTAGGTGATGGATGGCAAGACTGGAAATGTAGTATATTTATGATTAATGGTTTTGGTTCTTTACAAAATATGTTATCAGTGCGGGACTTACAAGCAGCCCTTGCTGGTGTTGAAAAAAACATTAAAAATAAAGTAATACCTCCAAGGTCCTTATTCAATAAAGATGGTTATATCTTTTATAATCTTAATTCAAGTCTAGGTCTTGATTTTTATTTGGGAGGTTATTGCCCATGTAAAGGCTTGCATAAACTTGTTAGGCATTGGGCGGGACTTCAATATTTATCCTATGAAACTCAAAAAGTATTCATAGACTTAAGAAATAGAAGTGTTGAAAATCTTTTACATTCAATAAGTTGTCGTTGTGTGATGCTGTAATCTTTATTTTCAAGGTTGTCATTTGGTATTAAATGCTGAAAATATGTTAAAATATGCACTTTTTAAAGCAATGAGAATTCACGAATGTCTTTCAGAACGATGGTAAAAACTTTTCTGTCTGCTTTTAATTATGTAGATGAAAATGGTAAAAGGAAAGGATTTATTTTTTTTGCAAACAAAGGCTTGACTCAAGATTTAGAAAATCTGGCAATTGATTTAAAGAAAAATTTAAGAACTCTTGCTGCGGATGAAAAATCATCAGATGAGCAGAAATGCCAAGAATTTAAAAGACTCATCGAAACGTGTTTTAAGCAAGCACAAGACGCACGACTGAAACATGGTTCGGTTGGCCAAGCCTATGAATTCGTTATACCTTCTAACGGTGAAGAAAAAGACGGTGTCACAATACGCTATAATTACAAAGATCCTTATCGACCAGCAAAATTTGAAAAAGAATTAATTAATGGTTTAGATGCGATTAATTTAAAATTAAATCAACCAGGATATAAAAATTTAGCTTCTCTACTAAAACCGCTTTGTAGTGTTTTAATTTGGGATATAAATCATTATCAACCAGATCCGAAGACTTTTAGACAAAGTACTCCTTAATGTTATAAAATCAAATTTCTCACGAAAATAAAAATAAAAAAGCAGATGAGTTCGTCACGCTCTTAAGATGGTGGAAACAGCCTGTGCGCAAGCTGGAATGGGAACAATTTGTTTGAAAACGGCACATTAACCTTCCTCGCTACGGTTTGTACTGCCGGATTTAGGTTAAAACGACTTTTTCGGTTTTTTGTCATCTACTGGCTCTTCTTCAACTATTGGTTCCTGAATTTTTTTGTTCACAAAACGTTTTTTTTGTTCTGATAGTATTTTTCGAGTTTCTATATGAGCTTTTCTGGTTTGCTGCCATTCTTCCATAGCTTGCGAAGAAACGTCGTATCGACTTGCTGGTGGCTTAGAGCGTTGAGTTTGACTTGCGGTTTTGTTAAATAAAGATAATCCAGAAAGTTGGTGAGTGGAAGAAGCAGAAATTTGTGAAACAGGTGCAACTTCAGGCTGAGTTGAAGAAACAGCTCTAGATTTAGACTCTGCAAGTGAAGTGTAGCTTGTAGATGATCTTTCCCTACCTCTAGAAAAATCAACGTCGCCTACTTCGGTAAGTGGTGAATCTTCAGTTTGTTTCTTGGCAATGCCATCTTGTTTTTTTTCAGGCGTTTTTTCAAGTCTAAATACCATAGCTTGTAAAAATTTACTTTGCTCAGACTGAACAATGTGAGGTGACTTTTGGTATTCAATTTCTAATAATTTGCAAAGTCCTTTAAATAAGTGATGATGATTTTTCTTTTTAAGTTCTTTGTAAATTTTCGCCCAAAGTTCATCACTGTTAGTTTCATTCCATCTTTGATTACTCAAATTCGTAACGACTTTATCCCTTTCATCCGAACTGATTCCCCAATCATCAAGAGATTTTAATAGAATTTTTTCCATAAATTCTATTCTTTTCTCATAATTAAATTTCTTACATAATTCCGGATTGAATTTCGCAGGATCTTTTTCTTCCTCGAGCCGGCGTCGTTGTGGAATATTGGGAATGTCAAATATTAATGCTAATTCACCAACTTCTTTATCATGTTTACGTTCACCAAAAGAGCTAGGGGTATATTGGCGCAGAATCCACTCTATTGATGATGATAATACGATGTCTTGGCTTTTTGCATCTTCTTTAAGCTGTCGTAGTGCGGCTTGTTTTAGTTTAAGTTGAAGTTCTTTTAAATGATCGTCTCTTCTCTTCAAATTCTCTTCTTGCATTTTCTTAAAAAGCTCATCAGATATTTTTGGCGATATCAATGAAATCACTTTAGATCGATAAGCAAAAAACATTTGTTCTTGTATGATTTGCATCCTGAATTTATATACTTCACTATTATCTTTTTTTAACATTTTTTCCCAAAATAATTCCCATTCTTTTTTCAAATCATTATCAAAGCCAGTAAAAAAATCATTAATTTCGATTTCGCTTGCTGGAGGTCTTGTTAATGCCTCAAGGGTTGTAAGGAAAGTTTCATTGGAAATTAATTTAATTTCTCCTAAAAAATCCCACTTATTGCGATCTTTATCAAAGAAATTCTCAATAAAAGAACATTGTTCGAATTGAAGGAGGGTGCTTTCTAAATTTTTTGGTTCTCTTTCTTTTTCATCATGAAAAATGTCTGCCACATAACATGAAAAACGATCATAAGAAGATAAAATGGATTGCATAGCTTTCATAATAGTTGGTTTAGCTTTTGATGGTGTTTTTATAAAAGGAAGCGGCCTTGGATTTTGAATGGTATCTCGAAAAAATTGTAAGGCTTCAAAAACTGTATTGGATTTATTGTGCAGTTCTTGATTATGGCGATCAAGAGCTGTCTCTTTTAATTCATCTTTTCTAGGTTTTGAATTTTCCCTCAATGAGTTAGCAGAATGACATAAAACATCATACCAACGCCAATTTTCTTTTTTAAGTAAAGGCTTTGATGCGCGGGGTATTTGTATGATGGCTTCTTTTATCAATTCAGGATCTTTTGATTTTCTAAATTCTTCTAATGCAAGGCCGGCTTGTATGATATCGGATATATTTCGAGATTCTATAGCTTTATGTAACTTATCTAAAAGTTCAGCGATTTCTATTTTAAGTTCAGCGATTACTCCTATTAAGGCTTCTTGTTTTAAACGTTCCTCTTTAAGCGCAGGATTGTCCGCTTCTCTTTGTGCTCGAGAAGGTTTTAATTTAAGTAGAGGTCTTTGAGTTTCTGAAGGTAAAGAAGCGATTACAGCTTGAGAACCGGTTCCAGGAGCGGAACTCGTTTTGACTTCCAGATCTGCTTTTGGAACTTCTGTACTCCCCATAAGGGCGGGGTCTTTCATTTCTCTCAATTCTGGATGATTTTTTAAATATTGCTCACGAAAAGCTTTAATTCGTTGAGCCGCTTCTTTCATAGAAATCCTGGGGGTCGTGGGCGGGTCCCCTTCCATAGCTTCAATAATGCTTTCTAATTCTCTTCTTTCACTGGATGTAAAACCTTCTCTTCCAAGAGGATCAAGGTTGCCCAAAGTCACACTAAAAAAATCTGCGTCTCTTTTCTCAAATGAAAATAAATCACGGCCAATTCGAGCCATAGAAAACACATCGAAAGAAGTTAGATACTTGTTCGAACTTGCCATGTCTGGCGAAATAAATCCTGGAGTGCCAATACGCTCTCCAGGAGATCCTAACGAAGAGGCTCTTTTAGAGGAACCTGCTTGTCGCATCGTGCCAAAATCGATTACTGTCACTGTTCCATCTTCAGGATCATATTTAATGTTGTTGGGGTTTAAATCACCATGTATATGCTTAAGCTCTTTTGAATGTAATTTTTCGTCGATAAATTTACTCGCTTGAAAGAGAATATTAATGCGTTCTAAAGGTGAGAGTGTATGTGGAGTTTTACCTTCTAAAAGTTCGGTCAAGCGAAAGCCAGGTGCAATATCCATTACAATACAAGGCTTACCTTGTTTTTCTGAGCTTCCTTGTTTGTGTTCCTTTAGCTCTTCAGCTGAATATTTTTTTTCAAGAAATATGGCGGTACTTCCTACAAATTTCAGATTCTCAGCTTCTTGTTTGAACTCTTGAATAGCTTTATCTGTAAGGCGATGCAAGACTTTTACGGCTCGTTTCTCTCCAGTTTCTATATTAACAATCGATTTGACTTTCCCAAAAGAACCGGGAGGTCCTAACAATTCTGCCGAACCTACCGGTCGTTTATATTCTTTGTCATCAAGTTTAAAAACGACTTCTTCTTTTGTTTTCATAATTGCCCAAATTGAATGTTCTTCTTGTCCGAGTTCTCTCAGCACTATGATGCCGCCGCGATTAATGTCACAATCTAATTCCTCTGCAAGGAATCTCTTAGATAATCGAGCAGCATTTTCTGTTACTTTATCTTTAAGCTTATTTCGCAAATTAGAAATGAATGGCTTGGTAAATTCTTTTTGCAATTCAGAAAGGGCTTCTTGGCTAATAAATTTGGATTCGGGTCTACTATCCATAGTCATGCCTCGTTTTTGATACGAATGTGGATTCTTTAAATATAAATATAGCAGATGTTGAGAAAGCCTGTTTTTTTTAACAGATTGAAAAATTTGAAAATTTTTTTGATTACATCCTTTTGAATATACTTAAAAAAATAAAAGCCTCTTGTTTATAAAATAGGTTAAATACGGTAGTTTTTGAGGAAGTTCGAATGGTTTTAGGGCCCTTTGACATGTTGGCTTTTGTTTATATGTCAAAGGGCTTTGTTGGAATTTGCATTTAATTAAAAGCTATAACTTAAATAAGTTGTATTGGTATTTGAGTTTTTTTATTCGGCAAATTTTTCTGCAACAAAATCCCAATTTACCAAATCCCAAAATTTTTCGACATAAGTAGGTCGCATATTACGATAATCAATGTAATAAGCATGTTCCCAAACATCGCAAGTTAATAACGCTTTTTTATGTTGGGTCATGGGGGTGCCGGCATTACTGGTGCTAATAATTTCTAACTCACCTTTTTCATTTTTTGCTAACCAGCCCCAGCCGGAACCAAAAGTTGTGATGGAAGCTTGGCTAAATAATTTTTTAAACTCATCAAATGATTTAAATGCTTTTTTAATAGCGTCAGCTAATTTTCCAGTTGGCTCGCCACCACCATTCGGCTTCATGCAATGCCAATAAAAAGTGTGATTCCAAATTTGAGCGGCATTATTAAAAATTCCGCCACTGGATTTCATGATAGTTTCTTCCAAGGACATATTTTCAAATTCAGTACCCGGAATCAATTTATTCAAATTATCGACATAGGCTTTATGATGCTTACCGTAATGGTATTCTAATGTTTCTTTGGAAATGTAAGGTTGAAGAGCATCCATCGCGTAAGGTAATTTGGGTAATTCATGTGTCATAATGCTTTCCTTTTTATATAGATTTCTTGATAGGTTGTTTTAAAAGTTATTTTATCACAATCCTGCTTCCGCTATAAGATCTTGATTGGTTCTGAAAAGAAGTATTAGGATTATTAATGAATATTAGTAAAAAAAGCAAATTATTCGAAAAAATATGTTTTAAACAAAAACTAATTGTAAATGTTTCGTCTTTGTCTATATAAGGGGATAAAATGAATGTTTTGCAAAAATTAACTGCACTTGAAAAAGAAGCAACTGAGTTTGGGTTAAAATGGGAAAATCCTAACCAGATTATTGAGCAAATTAGAAGTGAATGCTTGGAAATTGTTGAAAATTTAAAAGATAATGATCAAGAAATGCTTCAAGAAGAAATAGGCGATTTAATGCATGCCGTTTTTTCTTTATGTGTTTTTTGCAAGTTTGATCCCACGACAACACTAGAAAGCAGTGTTGATAAATTTGAACGTCGTTTTACTGTGGTAAAACAAATAGCCTTTGAGCAAGAATTAAAATCTTTAAATGGTCAATCCTTTGATACCTTAATGAAAATCTGGGATCAGGCTAAACAAATTGGTCAAAAAAGTTAAGAAAATTGAAATTCGTGTATGATTGATTTATAATATAAACTGGTTAGACTAGTTTAAATGAGGCGAGGATATGAGGGAAATCGGAGCGTTTGCAGCAAAAACCCATTTATCTCAACTACTTGAGGGCGTTGTTCAAGGAGAATCCTTTGCTATTACTAAGCACGGTAAAGTTATTGCCTTTCTGACGCCGGCGGAAACCAAGCCTAAACTTAATGTTTCTGAAGCTATTTCAGGGATTGCTAGGTTGAGAAAGAAAATAGCTAAGCGTGGAGTCCAAGTATCCCTCAAAGAAATCAAAATAATGAAAGAGGAAGGACGTAAGTGAAAAGTGAAATAATCATCTTAGACTGTTCAATCACGATCGCTTGGATTCTTCTGGATGATAAAATGACAGAAAAAGCAAATGATGTGCTTGAGTCGCTTGGTGAAAATCATGCCAAGGTTCCCAGTATATGGCACATGGAAGTAGCAAATGTATTATGCATCGCGGAACGTCAAAAAAAGTTGACTGCTTTAGAAGTGTCAGAATTTAAAGAATTTTTATCTGCTCTTCCAATTAATTTTGACGACAGTACTTCATTAAGAGCGATGGGCAGTATCTACACATTAGCAAAAACAGAGCAATTGACAATATACGATGCAGCATATTTGGAGCTTGCAATTCGAGAAAACTTATCTTTAGCGACTTTTGATAAAGATTTGCAAAAAGCAGCAAAACGTAACGGAATTTCGGTATTATAAATGGAGTGTCTGTAGAATTTTGATTATCTTAAATTTTGCTTAGTACATGACATTCGGAAATTATTATAACCTTGGCAAAGGAATGCCTGTTTATGATAGATATCATCAATATCGGCTTAGGATTTCTTGAAGGCTTTGCATTAATAATTTCACCTTGTATTTTACCAATTTTACCCATTATTCTCGCTGGATCTCTTGAGGGAAGTAAAAAAAGACCCATCGGAATTATAATTGGTTTTGTCATTATATTTGCATTATTTACATTTTTTTCTCGAAAATTGGTGCAATATTCTGGAATCGATTTAACTCTAATTCGTCATCTCTCATATATTTTCTTATTTTTGTTCGGTGTCGTAATGCTATCAACTTATCTCAGCGATAGATTTGCTCACTTAACACAACGTTTAGCACATACGGGCGCTTCTTATTCGGATGTGAATAATCCTCAAGGTGGATTTTACAGTGGTTTGCTTTTTGGCGGATTAGTAGGGTTGGTCTGGACACCGTGTGCAGGACCTATTTTAGCGGCTGTTATTGTTCAAACGGTTATTCAGCAAGCGAGTTTAAATAGTTTTCTTATTGTATTAGCTTTTGGTGTTGGTGCGGCATTGCCGATGTTGATAATTGCTTTATTTGGGAGAACTTTACTCTCGACATTTGATGTGTTTAGAAATCATGCGGAATTATTTCGAAAAATGTTAGGTATTCTCATTATTGCTAGCGTTGTGTATATGATTTATGGTGAAAGTTTTTCTGGATCTTTTTCGCAATCGGAAAATCAACAAACACATATGAATAAATTAATTGGTGGAGTAGATGCGCCTTATCCTGCTCCTGAGATTGCGGGTATTTCAGACTGGATTAACTCACCTCCATTGCAAATCAATCAATTAAAAGGTAAAGTGGTTTTAATTGATTTTTGGACTTTTTCCTGTATCAATTGCATTCGTACTTTACCTTATTTAAAAGATTGGTATGCGAAATATCATGATAAAGGTTTTGAAATTATCGGCGTGCATGCACCGGAATTTGAGTTTGAAAAGAATTTCGAAAATGTGAAACGAGCTGTTAAAGAAGATGGCATTCTTTATCCGGTTGCATTGGATAATAACTTTGTCACTTGGCGTAATTATTCAAATAGCTATTGGCCAGCACATTATTTGATAGATACAAAGGGCAATGTTGTTTATCAACATTTTGGTGAGGGTGAATATGCAACCACAGAAAATAATATTCGCTTTTTGTTAGGTTTAAATGTCACTAAAAAAACCAGTCAATTTCCTGAGGCACAATTTAACTATTCTGAAACACCAGAAACCTATTTGGGTTATGCACGTATGGAAGTTTATTCGAGTCCCGAATCTATCTCATATGATAAACAAGCAAATTATACTTATCCCAAGAGCTTGTCAGAAGATGCTTGGGCACTGAACGGTTCTTGGATTGTTACACCGCAACGCATTATTTCTGCCGCAGCTAATGCTAGTGTAAAAATTCATTTTGATGCGCGCAAAGTATTTGTCGTCATGGGGAGTTCACAGAGTACACCTATTCAAGTAAAAGTCATGTTGGATGACAAATTAATAAAAAACATTGTCGTACAAAAACATGATTTATTTGAGGCCTTAAATTTGTCCGTGTCGCAAAACGGAATGCTAGAGTTAATTACATCTGCGCCAGGATTAGAGGTTTATACGTTTACATTTGGGGAATAATTCTGACATTACGCTGAAGATTTGACAGTTAAACTTAATCGTCCAGGTCTCGACAAAGTGAAGGTGTTGATAGCTTATCACTATTAATTTGAAGGTCTATTGAAAATGCTGCGCTCGATCTAGCGTTTCGATCAACAGACCTGCTTTAATTGTAATTACACAATTTTATTTCTTGCCAATTCCTGCGCGAATTTATCGCATTCTGAAACCGAATGAGCTACAGATGGTTTTTCTGCAAAATGTCCTGTTGATGACAAAGCTTTAATAGACTGTGAGTCTCCTTTCTTTTCTTCAGAAATTGCTGCAGTTTTTTGTTGAAGATAAATATTGTAAGGAAGCTTAAATTTATCTTTTTGTCTATCAACCATATCAGCAACAGTTTTATAATCATAAGTCGTCAACTCTTCAGAATTTTTGATAGACATCAATAAACCATACCTTTCAGTTAGTTTATGACCATGAAGTTTGCCGTCTTCTACATAAATGACAATATAGGGAATGATGCTATCCGTTAAGCCAGCCGTTGCGCTTGGAGATTGATTAGCGGTAATGATGGCATAAGTGCCATTTGGTGCTTTCATTAAGTCAAATTCAATTTCCTCATTCCAATCAAG
The DNA here is from genome assembly GCA_025451335.1 of Gammaproteobacteria bacterium. GTDB lineage: Bacteria > Pseudomonadota > Gammaproteobacteria > DSM-16500 > DSM-16500 > JAJPGW01. The sequence continues at coordinate 12,724 of JANWKO010000151.1, read as the reverse complement.
TTGGAAAGCAGGATGTTTTTGTGTTTTCGAAATTAATGAAGGATCAACTGATTTTTGTTCCAACCCTATTTTAAAATCTTTACGCGTATATGTCTTAAGAATATCGATTAAATCTGTATGTCCTGACTGGTAAACAAATTTCGCGAAACTCATGCCTTTCTTATTTTCAATAGTAGGATCAGCTCCTGCCTCTAATAATACACGGGAAAATACTTTCACTTTATCGAAATATGAATCACAATTTTGTAAAATATGCATCAAAGGTGTTTTTTCATTGTCGCAATATTTTTCATTGACGTTAGCACCTGCGCTGATTAATTTTCTTAAACAAATTTCATAGTCTTTTAAATCATCCGGTTGTTCTTTAGAACACAAAGCAGCAGTATAAAGACATCCTTGTAAATCTTTTTCTTTATATTTATCGATAAGCAAATTAATGACGGGTTCACAAAGATATTGGGAGGCCGTGTAGAGCAACCAATGAATGTCATCTTCTTTTAGTATTTTTGCTGAGACGGCATGATCTACGGCTTCTTCTATTTGTTTCGCAATGGCGAATCCTGTTGCATCGTTGCGTGTTTCAGTATTCCAGGCATAGTTTCTTACTATTAAATCTTTAAGTTCTCTTGCGTGCATTGATTCACTCCGTGTTTGTTGTTTTAAAATAGCTCATATTGATTAATTTTGTCTGAGGAATTATTCATTTTGTTGGAATAAAAGTAAAGCGATTAAAAATAAAGTCAAACTATGCGCAATAACCGGTTGGTGAGTATATTTTTTAGTTCTTTTCGAGAATCACAAATTAAATGAATAAATACAGTATCATTTTTAATTTCATAAATAATTCTATTCATTCCGGAAATAATTTGCCGATATTGATTTAAATGAAGAGTTTCTAATTCAGGCGGAATATTACCTGATTGAGGAAAAGTTTTAAGGGTATAGATGGCATTTTTTATTTTACCCAAGCAATCTTGCCAAGATTTTTTAGAATGATTTTTTAGAATGTAATTTTTAATGTAGTGTAAATCAAGTTTTGCTTGATGAAGAAAGACCACTTTATACCGCATTATTATTCCTTTTCTAACTCAGAAAGTACTGAATCTGCGGAATAGAATTTTCCTTCTCCAATTTCTTTCTGTCCTAAGGCTAAAATTTTGAGTAAAGCCAAAGTCTCTTCTTGCTCTTCAAAAGACTTTACATCCATTACAACTAATTTAGCTTCACCATTCTGAGTAATTAACAGAGGTTCCCGACTTTGTGAAATATCTTTGATAATTTCGGCGGCGTGACTTTTTAAATATGATATTGGTTTAACTTGGGTTGAAAATTTCATATATGACATTACCTGTATATTACAAGACTAACTATAGACTAAATTTGGTTGCTTGTCTAGTCTGCTTTAACTCTGAGGCTTTTTCGGTAACCGAAAAAGACTCTGGTAGCTTGTAACAAAACAAAAAAATCAATAACTTGAGATCATTTAGTGACAGTCCTAAAACTGTTCCTCGCTTCTTTTAGTTAATACTTCATATCCAGTATCAGTAACTAAAATAGTGTGTTCCCATTGTGCCGAAAGACTATGATCCTTAGTGACAACCGTCCACTGGTCCGGCAAAAGTTTAACAAAACGTTTTCCCGCATTAATCATGGGCTCAATGGTAAATATCATGCCCGGCTTTAATTCTTCGCCTGACCCGGGCGTGCCGTAATGAAGAACGTTTGGTGGTTCATGGAAAATTTTACCGATGCCATGACCGCAGTATTCACGTACTACAGAGAATCGGTTCGATTCAGCATGTTTTTGAATAGCGGCACCAATATCGCCAAAATGAGCGCCTGGTTTAACTCCTTGAATCCCAATGTAGAGGCATTCTTGGGTGATGCGAATTAAGCGTTCAGCCAAAATAGAAGGTTTACCGGCAACAAACATTTTGCTGGTGTCACCATGATATGCATCTTTGATGACAGTAATGTCAACATTGACAATATCTCCCTCTTTTAACTTTTTGGGGCCAGGGATGCCGTGACAGACTTGATGGTTAACAGATGTGCAGATGGATTTTGGGAATCCGTTATAATTTAAAGGAGCGGGGATTGCTTTTTGCACATTTACGATATAGTCATGGCAAATTTGATTTAATTCATCAGTCGAGATACCCACTTGTACATAAGGTTCAATCATTTCAAGGACTTGAGCTGCAAGCCGGCCTGCAACACGCATTTTTTCAATTTCATCGGGGGTTTTAATCGTAATTTCCATAGGTATATTTTAGCATCAAAAGGTTGTTGAATAAGGCCTTATATGGTATAAAGGCGGGCTTTCATTAGCAAATGAAATTTTTAATCCACACACGTATTGTGACCATCTACTGGGTGCCCTAACAGGTTGGTAGTGGGAATACGTGGAGGCCTAACCCAAACTGGAGATTTATATAATGACTTCACAAGCAATTAACATGCGTGACATGCTCAAAGCGGGCGTGCATTTTGGCCATCAAACTTGCCATTGGAATCCTAAAATGTCAGCGTACATTTATGGAGCACGCAACAAGATCCATATCATCAACTTAGAAAAAACCGTACCTTTATTTACCGATGCTTTAAATTTTATTGGCAGCATCGCTTCCAAAAAAGGCAAAATTTTATTCGTGGGCACCAAAGAAGCTGCGCAAGAAATCGTTAAAGAAGAAGCGCTACGCAGCCATATGCCCTTTGTTAACCATCGTTGGTTAGGCGGTATGTTGACGAACTATAAAACAATTCGTCAATCTATTCGTCGTCTCAAAGAATTGGAAGGTATGTTTGAAAAGAATGCCTTTGGACGTTTAAACAAGAAAGAAATTCTTAATTTAACCCGTGAGCGAGCTAAGTTAGAACGTAGCTTAGGCGGGATAAAAAATATGGGTGGTTTACCTGACGCAATTTTTGTTATTGACGTTGGTCATGAAAAAATTGCTGTTCGCGAAGCAAATCGCTTAGGTATTCCAGTGATTGGAATTGTAGATACTAACAATAGCCCAGACGGTGTCAGCTATATCATTCCAGGCAATGATGATTCTATTCGTGCAATTAAGTTATACACGCAATGTGTTGCTGACTGCATCTTAGAGGCTAGAGGCGGTCTTCCAGAAAATATCGTCGAAGATGAATTCATTGAAATTGAAGAAACAATCGAAATTCGTTCTGAAGACGATAATGGTCAAGATCAATAATTAATATTGATCGAGATTTAATCTGTTTAATTATTTCCCGCAGCTTATTGCTGCGGGTATCTTTTGTCATCCCGCACGGCGGGAATTTTCAAGAATGAGGTAAAGGTTTATGACAACTATTACTGCAGCACAAGTTAAAGAATTGCGTGAACGCACCGGTGTAGGCATGATGGAATGCAAAAAAGCATTAGCAGCCTCTAGTGGCGATATGCAGTTAGCTATTGAAGAATTACGTAAATCAGGTCGTGCGAAAGCGGATAAGAAAGCGGGTCGTATTGCTGCTGAAGGCATAGTTGTGGTACGCACAGCTTCAGATGGCAAATATGCAGTAATGGTAGAAATTAATAGCGAAACAGATTTTGTCGCACGAGATGCTAATTTCTTAGCTTTTACCGATGCTGTTGCGCAGACTGCATTAGAAGCAAAAGCAAACGATATCAACATGTTGATGTCATTGCCTTTAGCTGGGGCTTCGGGCATGTCAGTTGAAGAAGCACGTCAAGCATTGGTTGCGAAAATTGGTGAAAACATCAATGTTCGTCGAGTAGCTTTGACACAGGCTACTGCAGCAAGTATTGGTACATATTTACATAGCAATCGCATTGGTGTTTTGGTTGAATTGGACGTCGATAATCAAGAACTGGCAAAAGATATCGCTATGCATATTGCTGCAAGCAAACCTCTCGTTATTGCGCAAGCGGATGTTCCACAAGATTTAATTGCAAAAGAAAAAGAAATTTATATGGCTCAAGCTTCAACCAGTGGTAAGCCACAAGAAATTATTGAAAAAATGGTAAGTGGTAAACTCAAAAAATTCCTGGATGAAGTTAGCTTGCTTGGTCAGCCTTTTGTGAAAGATCCAGAAGTCATCGTATCTAACTTGCTAGGTAAGAATCGTGCCAAAGTATTGGCATTCACTCGATTCGAAGTGGGTGAAGGTATTGAAAAAGAATCTGAAGATTTTGTGGAAGCTGTTATGGCGCAGGTTCACGGCGGCAGTTAATATTAATTTTCATATTGGGTTATATATGGAAAACAATTCGAAACCTATATATCAACGGATTTTATTGAAACTAAGTGGTGAAGCATTACAAGGCGATCATTTATTCGGTATTGACCCTGGTAAACTTGCTAAGATTAGTACAGAGATCTCCAGTGTTATTAAGACAGGTGTGCAAGTTGCTTTGGTGATTGGCGGTGGCAACTTGATTCGTGGCGCTGATCTTTATACAACTGGTTTTGATCGTGTCACCGCGGATCAAATGGGAATGTTGGCTACTATGATTAATGGTTTAGCGCTACGTGATGCGCTTGATCGTAAATCTATCTCCGTACAAATTATGTCGGCGATTGCTGTACCAGGCTTGGTTGATATTTTTAATCGAGTTAAGGCTAAATCCTATTTGCAGCAAGGTAATTTAGTCATTTTTGTAGGTGGTACAGGGAATCCCTTGGTTACTACTGATACAGCAGCGGCATTACGAGGGATTGAAATTGGTGCAGATATTGTTCTGAAAGCTACGAAAGTTGACGGCGTTTTTGATGCTGACCCTGTTAAAAAACCTAAAGCAAAACGTTATTCTTCTTTAACCTACGATGAAGTTCTTGAACAACGTTTGGGTGTGATGGATTTAAATTCAATTTTATTGTGTAAAGATCATAACTTACCATTACGTGTTTTTAATATGAGTAAACAAGGCGCTTTGCAGCGAATTGTCCAAGGTGAAGATGTTGGCACATTAATCAAAAGTGGAGAATAAGTTTATGCATAAAGTAATAAAGGATGCAGAAGTTCGTATGCAAAAAAGCATCGAATCTTTTAAACAAGAATTATCTCGTCTTCGAACCGGTCGTGCTCATCCCAGTCTATTAGATCACATTCGAGTGGATTATTATGGCACAGAGACACCTTTAAGTCAGGTGGCCAATGTGACTATTGGTGATGCCCGTACTTTAGTGATTTCTCCATGGGAGAAACGCATGGTGCCACTTATTGAAAAAGCAATTATGACTTCTAATCTTGGTTTGAACCCAGCGACTTCTGGCGAAATTATTCGTGTGCCATTGCCTGCGCTAACAGAAGAACGTAGAAAAGATTTAATAAAAGTTGTGAAAAATGAGGCTGAAACAGCGCGCGTCAGTGTTCGCAATGCACGACGCGATGCAAATAATGCCCTTAAAGAATTAACTAAATCGAAAGAAATCGCAGAAGATGAAGAGCGTCGTTTAACTGACAACGTGCAAAAATTAACGGATAAGTTTATTTCTGAGATTGATACATTATTAGCGACAAAAGAAGCAGATTTAATGGCAATTTAGTGATTATCCGCAACTGAGCAGAACTTTTTTATGACATCAACATTTCCAAGACATATTGCTGTCATTATGGATGGTAATGGGCGCTGGGCTAAAAAGCGCCATTTGCCTCGCGTTGCTGGTCATAAAGCAGGTGTTGATGCGGTACGTGAGATAGTAAAGGCTTGTGCGGAAAAGAAAATTGAAGTGCTGACTCTCTTTGCCTTTAGTAGTGAAAATTGGCAACGTCCCACGCAAGAAGTCAATTATTTGATGGAATTATTTATTACTGCGCTAAAACAAGAAGTCAAAAAACTGCATAAACAAAATATCCAATTACGTATCGTTGGGGATCGTGACCGTTTTGAAAGAAAATTGCGCGAGCAAATCGATAAAGCGGAAAAACTTACAGCAAATAATACTGGGTTGAAATTAATTATTGCTGCAAATTATGGCGGTCGATGGGATATTGTTGAGGCAATGCGTAATCTTGCAGTTGAAGTTGAGCAAGGCAAGTTAAAAAGTCATGAAATTTCCCCCGCTTTAATTCAAGAAAAATTGTCACTTGCAGATTTGCCTGAACCTGATCTTTTTATTCGTACGAGCGGAGAGCAACGAATTAGTAATTTTTTGCTTTGGCAACTTGCCTATAGTGAACTTTATTTTACAGATATGTTATGGCCAGATTTTAATGCCGCTGAATTAGATAAAGCGTTGGCTTTTTTTGCCAATCGTGAGCGGCGTTTTGGTTGTACCAGTGAACAATTGCAGGAACAACATGCTTAAACACAGAATAATAACTGCTTTAATTCTTATACCGATCTTTGTTGCGCTTGTTTTATTTTTGCCTCCCATTGGGTTTTGTTTTTTAACTGGAATCATTGTCTTATGGGGAGCATGGGAATGGTCTTTTTTCATGGGAGTTAAAAATACTTTATTTAGTTTTTTTTATCCTCTGATAATGCTCGTCTTGTTAGTTGTTTCATTAGAATTGCCAGTTATTTATGTATTATATGGAGCACTTGTTTGGTGGCTTGTCGCTTTAATTTTGGTGATAGCTTATCCTAGAGCGAGTTCGATTTGGGGTAAAAGTGTTTTATTACGTGGGTTAATGGGAATGTTTGTACTAATTCCTTGTTGGCTTGCGCTAAACTTCATTCGTAATGAATACAGTATTTATTCAATCTTATTCTTATTCGTTTTGATTTGGGGTGCCGATATCGGTGCTTATTTTGTCGGAAAAAAATGGGGTAAAAATAAGCTAGTACCATTGGTAAGTCCAGGAAAAACTTGGCAAGGTGTAATTGGTGCTTTAATTGTGACAATTATTATTGCTCTTGGAGCTTCAGCAATATCCAATCTTACCTATTCTGTTTGGCCAATTGCAATTTTATTAGCAATTTCGACAGTTTTGTTTTCAATTTTAGGTGATTTGTTTGAAAGTATGTTAAAACGCAATGTTGGCTTAAAGGATTCGGGTCGATTATTGCCAGGACATGGTGGAGTGTTAGATAGAATTGATAGCTTAACCGCTGCTGCACCTATTTTTGTCTTGGGAACGTATTGGTTAGCGAATTTTTTTCATTAGATCCAAAATTACTAGATTTAAATTAAAAAAACTTAGATAATCCTCGGTCAGTTTGACCTGGATATAAAATAAAAAAAGAAGTTCATATGAAAAAAATTATTCTTGTATTTATCTTGATAATAAATCTTTTTAGCCTGTGCGCATGGGCAGACACCTTCGTCGTTCAAAAAATCGAAATCGAAGGGTTGCAGCGTACTACGCCGGAGACAGTCTATAATTATTTACCAATAAAGAGTGGTCAAAAATTCACACCGCAAAGCAGCGCTGCTGTGATTTCCACACTTTATAAAACGGGTTTTTTTGATCATATCTCTTTAGGACGTTCTGGTAATACTCTCATCATTAAAGTTGAAGAACGCCCAACCATAGGTCAATTAAAAATTTCAGGTAATTCTGTTATTCCCACTGATAAATTAACGAGCGTAATGAAAACAATGGATATCGCGGAAGGTCGTGTATATAACCGAGCGATGTTGGAAAGAATTAAACTAAGTTTATTGAATCAATATTATGAATTGGGACGTTATAACGCACGTGTTGATGTAACGACTCAGCCGATGGAAAGAAATCGAGTTTTAGTCAATATTGATATTTCCGAAGGATTAGTTGCTAAAATTCGAAACATCAATATCATTGGTAATAAAGTATATAGTGAAAAGACACTTCAAAAACAATTAACCATTTCTACATCTGGATTACTTACGTTTATAACACAAAAGGATCGTTATTCTCAGGAAAAATTAGACGAAAGCATAGAGAATCTACGCAATTATTACTTGGATCATGGTTACCTCAAATTTGCTGTGAAATCTTCTCAAGTTGCAATTACTCCAGATCGCAAATCAATTTATTTAACTATCGTTATTGAGGAAGGACTACCTTATAGTGTCGAAGGTGTAGAAGTAAAAGGCGACATGATTTTACCGAGAGAAGAAATTTTACAAAAATTGAATATAAAAGCTGGAGATGTATTTTCTCGTCAAGCAATAATAAATGGTGAAAAATCTGTAACTAATGCACTGGGTAATGAAGGATACGTGTTTGCAACAGTTTCTTTAAATCCAAAGATAAATGAAAAAACTAGACAAGTTTATCTTGTATTTGAAGTTAAACCCGGTAAGCGTGCTTATGTTCGACATATATTTTTCACTGACAATTCCAAGACAAATGATGAAGTGTTACGACGCGAAATCCAGCAAATGGAATCGGCGCCTGTATCAACAAGTCTTTTAGAACAATCTAAACATAGGCTGAGTTTATTACCTTATATTAAAGATGTAAAAATGACGGTTGTTCCTGTTGAAGAAAGTGATTTAGTTGATGTGAATTACAAAGTGACGGAAGAAAATGCGGCACAAGCGAATGTAACTATGGGGTATTCGCAAGCCTATGGTATTCAATTTGGTGCGGGATTAAATCAAAAGAATTTTCTTGGTACAGGGAAAACTTTAGGTCTAAACTTTACCAAAAATCGTTTTGAGCAATTATACTCTCTCAATTATACCAATCCTTACTACACACCAGATGGTATTAGTCGTTCAATCAGTTTATCTGCTGTAAAAGTGGATCCGGGTAATTCAAACACGTCTTCCAGTTATACAATGAATCAATACAGCTTGGCAGCAATGTATAGTATTCCGGTTGGTCAAGAAAAAGGCGCGTTCAATCGAGTACAATTAGGGTACGGTTTCGAAGATTCATTGATTCATTTAACGGATCACGTTTCTAGAGAAGTTTTCAATTTCACTAGAGAACATGGCCGACATTTTGGGCAAGTGGATGTTTTAGCGGGTTATTCACGAGATAGCCGTGATAAGGCTATTTTCCCAACTCGAGGTATGTTGCATTCAATAGGAATCAGTGCTTATGCACCAGCAACGAGTGGTGATTTAAAATATTACACCTCATCTTATAGCGGTCGAGCGTATTATCCTTTTTCCACAAATTTCATCGCAACTGCAAAAGCTCAACTAGGATATGGTAATAGCTTTACTGGTGGTGCAGTAAATTTCCCATTCTTTAAAAATTATTATGCGGGTGGTATTGATTCGGTGCGTGGTTATCTTGGAAATACCCTTGGCCCAAGAGATTCAAGAAATAAACCAACTGGTGGCAACGCTTTGGCCACTGGAAGTGTCGGCCTTATTTTTCCAAACTATATATCGGAGAATTTAAGGACAACGGCCTTTTTTGATGCAGGTAATGTATACAGTACATTTCATGCAAAAGGTAACACAGATTCAGGCCCATTAAGATATTCTGTGGGTGTAGAAGCAGATTGGTTAACTATGTTAGGTATGATTGATGTTTCTTTAGCTAAACCAATTAATCCACAAAAAATTCGTGGAAGAAATGATGAAACTGAGCCATTTCAATTCGCACTAGGTGCTAATTTTGGATAAACATGTAATAATAAACGCCCTGGACGAGTTGAATTAGTATATATAGAATACCAACTTAATATGTGTATTACAGCAGGAATTATTATTAATTAATTATTGGAGTAAAGTTATGAAGAAAGTGTTGGCCTTAGTCAGTTCAATTTTATTAATCGGTACCTCCTCTGTGTTCGCTGCAGATGCAACAACTACTCAAAATCAACCAGCTATTGCTGTTGTGAATGTACAACAAGTTTTTCAAGAATCCCCAAAGATTTCTGATTTGAACAAAAAGCTTCAAAACCAGTTCAAATCTCGTCAAGATGAACTTGTCGCTCAACAAAAAACCTTGCAAGACGAAATGGATAAGTATAAAAAAGAATCTCCAACCATGAGTGATAAAGACAAAGATAAATTGCAAAAGAAAATTGTAGATGACCAATCCAATTTGGCTAAAAAAGCTTCTACATTCCAACAGGATCTTGCTAAAGAACAAGGCAAAGTTATGAAGAATGTTTTAGCTCAGTTAAATGATATTATTTCTTCAATTGCTAAAAAGAATGGCTATACCTTAGTGCTTGATTCCCAAGCTGTGATATATGCTAATGACAGCACCAATATTACCAAGCAAGTATCAAAGGAATTTGATAAGAAGTAATTTCTTTCATCTATAAACTCATTTATAACCTCATGCAGGGTCTAGGCTTTGCATGAGTATTATAATGTTCGATAAGGCAGTTTTTTTTGAATAAAAATAAATCAAATGAAAGAGATCAGCAAGCAGTGAGCTACAAGTTGGCTGAGCTTGTTAAAAATTTGCCTTCTGAATTGGAAATTAGTATCAAGGGTGATGCTAATTGTATCATTAAAGGGGTTACCACGATAAATGAGTCACAGCCAGAACATATCTCATTTCTAGTTAATCCTTTATATAAAAAATATTTAGCGACAACAAAATCAGCAGCTGTCATTTTATTAGCTGAGGATGCAGGCGAATGTCCTGTAAATGCTGTTATTACTCGTAATCCCTATTATACTTACGCCAAAATTGCCGCTTTTTTCGATCCTAAATCCAAGCCTCGGTTTGGTATTCATCCATCAGTTGCGGTGGGAAATAATTGTGAAATTGATCTTACTGCAAGTATTGCAGCTAATTGTGTGCTAGGCGATGGAGTCAAAATTGGAGCGGGAGTTGTTCTTGGCCCTGGATGTGTAATTGGAGAATATTCGACGATTGATGACAATTCTTGTTTAGATGCTCGGGTTACAGTTTATGATCGTATGATAATCGGCAAGCGTGTTCAAATATCGAGCGGAACGGTTATTGGCAGTGATGGTTTTGGCATTGCGAAACATAAAGGTTCATGGCATAAAGTTCCGCAGCTGGGTCGTGTGGTTATTGAGGATGATGTTGAGATTGGTGCAAATTGTTCTATAGACCGTGGTGCAATTGATGACACAATCATTGCCAGAGGGGCAAAGCTCGATAATTTAATTCAAGTAGGACATAATGTACGCATTGGTGAAAATACAGCTATTGCAGGTTGTGTTGGGATTTCAGGAAGTACGGTGATTGGTAAAAATTGCTTAATTGCTGGTGGCGTTGGAATTGTGGGGCATTTAACTATTACCGATGATGTGGTAGTAACGGGTGCAACGGTGGTTAGTAAATCCATTCGTGAACCTGGAATATATTCTTCCGGCGTTGGCGGTTTAATGACGAATGCAGAATGGCGGAAAAACAGCGCCCGATTAAATCGATTAGAACATTTGATGCAACGTGTGAAAACTTTGGAATCTTTTATAAATAGCGATTCGATTAAGAAAAGAGAGAAAGAAACATGAAAGGTGTAATGGATATTCATGAGATTTTAAAATACCTTCCGCATCGTCAGCCTTTTTTACTGATAGATCGTGTTATAGAAATTAAAGAAGGTGAATCAATTGTTGCTTTAAAAAATGTGACAATCAACGAAACTTTTTTTGTGGGACATTTTCCGAATCGTCCGGTAATGCCTGGTGTGCTGATTCTTGAAGCTTTAGCGCAGACTGCAGGTGTATTAGCGTATAAATCAACAAATACGATGCCAAGCGATGGAGTTTTATATTTATTTGCTGGAATTGATCATGCCCGGTTTCGACGTGTAGTTGAACCTGGAGATCAACTGCGTTTAGAAGCAAAAGTGATACGCTATAAGCGTGATATGTGGAAATTGGAAGGCAATGCTTATGTTGATGGCGAACTGGCTTGCTCAGCTGAGTTATTAAGCGCAAGGAGAGGATAATCCTGTGATTCATCCAACTGCAATTATCGATCCTTCAGCACGTATTGCGGAAAACGTGCACATTGGCCCATGGACTATGATTGGGGCGAATGTTGAGATTGATGAAGGAACATGGATAGGTCCGCATGTTGTAATTCAAGGCCCAACCAAGATTTGAAAAGATAATAAAATTTTTCAATTTTCTTCAATAGGTGAAATTCCCCAAGATAAAAAATTTCGCGGTGAAAATACCTTATTAGAAATTGGGGATCGAAATACTATTCGAGAATTTTGTACATTCAATCGAGGTACCGTACAAGATAAATCTGTTACCCGCATTGGCAGCGATAATTTATTTATGGCTTATGTACATGTTGCTCACGACTGTATTGTGGGAAATCATACCGTTTTTGCTAATGCAGCCACTTTAGCAGGTCATGTGATTATTGAAGATTATGTTATCTTGAGTGGTTTTTCAGGTGTTTTCCAAGCATGTCGCGTTGGCAAGCATAGTTTTGTGTGTATGGGTGCAGTAGTGGATAAAGATGTACCCCCATGTGTAAAAGTTTCTGGTTATTATGCTAAGCCATTTGGTTTAAATACGATAGGTATGAAGCGACGTGGTTTTGCGGAAGACACCGTACTGAATTTACGCCGTGCTTACAAAATTATTTATCGAAAGGGTTTGACAATTAAAAAAGCACTTGAACAATTAGAATTAATGATTGTTGAATGTCCTGAGATCCAAATGTTTGTTGATTTTATTAAAGGATCAGAGCGAGGCATTATAAGGTAGCTTGAATTTATTCTCTGCGGTGATGTTCCCCAATGAAAATAGGTATTGTAGCTGGAGAATCTTCTGGCGATCATTTAGGCGCTGGCTTAATCAATTCATTGCGCGAAAAGTATCCTGATTTGACAGTAACCGGCGTTGGTGGTCCCAAAATGATTGCCGCCGGTTGTCAATCTCTTTATGACATGGAT
>JANWKO010000150.1 GCA_025451335.1 Gammaproteobacteria bacterium | reverse complement strand
TGTTTCTCATGCTCTGCTAAAGCATGAAAATGTTTCAAAAATAAAGTCGATTTATAGTCCATATACTTATTATTCAAAGAATTAATTTCTGATGGTTTTTTCAACTCTCTCAGATATTGATTTTCATCGTCTCTTCTCAATGGCTTAATAACTTGATCTTTTTGATTGGCTCGATAATCGTTTTTTAAAGCAGAAATTAAATACGCGCTTATATTTTTGATATTTCCTTTCTTTTTAACTAAACTCATTTTTTCTAGTATATAATCAGCTGAAAATTCTTGGACAATTTGTTCAGATTGTTTCTTTGCCATATTAAAATCCGACATCAAAATTTCCAATACGGTGGCTTTATTTTCTATGCTCGCCACTTCTGACTTATCATCATCGGTAATGCGTTTAAATGCCGGTTTATAGTTATCATTTTCATGGATCAAAAATCGTATAGCTGTAATTTGGCGCCCTGCTTTTCTATATTCTGCTTCAATCGATATATCGGATTTTTGATTAATCTCATTGATAGCAACTGTAATCACATTTCTATTCAATTCCTTAAATGATGCGTATTTATTTTCCGCCACACCCATGAGTGAACGAAATAATTTTAAAGATAACCAAGAGGTTTGATGAATATTTTTAAATCTAATACAGTTTTCATACAAAACAAGACTATATGAAGAATTAAATTTCGATTGCACAAATAAATTAATGCGCCCATAAATTTCTAAAGAAGATAAAACCATTTTAATTTGCGGACTATATGAATATTTTACTAATCCTTTGACAATCGATGCACCAGCAAGTAGTGAACTTGCATGCCAAGCAATCACATCTTCTGGCAAATTGTCTTCTTTGATAAATTTGTTATCTTCAAGCAAATTCCATTCCATAACGACAGAAATTAAACTTTTGAGTGATTTCTTAATGAGATTAATATCATTGCTGTTATAACCAATAAAACTGCATAATTGATTCAATGAAATTTCGTGGATTTCTTGCTCATTAATTTTATCAAGAGCATTAAATAAAAGAATATTACAAATTTTCCTTTGTAATAGTGAGAGTTTATTTTCGCAGTGAATGAGACCAACATGTTTTTTCAAAACGGGATGAGATGCGTTTTCATTCCTTGATATCTTCCTCTTTTTTTTATTATCTTCCATTTTAATTAGTTCCTGTAAATCTACACCTTTCATAACGTATCCCTACACTTATCATCCTGAAAACCTACACCTTTTATCCTGTAGATCACCACCTAACATCCTGTATAACTACACCTATCTCAAAATATCACAAAACAATTCAAAGAGTTACCGAAGCTAAACTATTAAATATAACTAAATAATAAAAACACTCTATTCTGCGCGCTTTTTTTTGTTTTTAACAAACTAATTTTTTGAAATTCTTGTAGACTACCGTGGTACTTAGTATACTGTAGGCGAACAAAGGGAGAATTGCAATGAGAACGATTGCTATTGTGAATAATAAAGGTGGCGTAGGAAAGACGACGATTAGTCGAATTTTAGCAGAATATTTTTCAGTTGTTAAAAATGAACGTGTTCTTGCACTTGATTTAGATCCGCAAGCTAATTTCAGCAACCGATTTTTGAAAATGGAAATTGATCCATACCAATTGGAAGGTAAGATTCCTCCTATTCATCCCAGTTATAATAGAGACAATCCGGAAGATACCGATTGGGATGGCAGAAGCAGTATTGCTGGTATTTTCTTCGGGGAATTAGTTTTTCCTTATCCCACATACATTAAAAATTTGGAAATTGCACCTTCGCATAGTTCCAGATTGTTGCTGGCTGAAGCCGTAACTCGAGATGAAGTCGTGCAAAAAGTCTATGACCAATTATCTAAGTTTTTAGCCTTGGATGAAGTCAAAGACAGCTACGACAAAATTATTATCGATACGCCGCCTTCAAAAGGTCCCGTTACTATTAGTGTTGTTAGAGCAGCAACGGATTTATTAATACCTTCTATTATGGAACCCCAGCCTATCGAAGGTATTTATGGCATGATTCATCTTTGGAAATCAGAAACTTTCCGACGTCCAGAGCATAATCCAATCAACCTTATTGGTGTTTTACCCAATTCGTTTGTACAACGCGGTATCATTCATAAAGATCATTTAGATAGTTTAAAAAAGGAAATGCCTGAGCATGTTTTAGAATCCAAAATCGGCAGGCGATTGATTTATGCTGAAGCGGATGCCGATGGAGCTGTACCACCTTCGATATTTCTCTATCCGGATTCTAACCCTGCAAAACAGGAAATTATACAGGCTTGTGAAGAAATTGAGGAAAGGATGGGCGTCTATGTCAGTTAAAAAACGTTTTTCGATCTCCGCCGATTTAGCCAGTGGTATTCGTACTTCGATTCAATCCGCGTCTACCCATTCAGGTCAATTACATTACGACATGATGTTGATTGATGCCATTGAACCGGATCCTAATAATCCCAGGAAATTGGCTATTACAAAACAGGATTTAATTCTAGGGCTAAACGATCTGGATAGTAATATTGAAAAGAAGCGTAAAGAATTTCAAGACTTAAATGAACTTGCCGAATCCATCAGACAAGTCGGTGTTCGTAATGCGATTGAAGTTTATAAGGAAGGGGAGAAATACAGGATAATTTCTGGGGAGAGACGCTATTTAGCTTCTATACTGGCTGAACAAAAATATATTCCTGCGCGCATTAATCAAAAACTTGATGAATTCAAACTGCGTTATACCCAATGGATAGAAAATATCAATAGACAAGATTTATCCTTATGGGAGAAATACAATAATCTTCGCTCTATTGCTGCAGGCTATTACAAAGTGAATCAAATTGACTTAGATCAACAAGCTTTAACTTCTTTGCTGGGTTCTTCAGAAATCCAATCTTATCGTTATTTTTGTTTACTGAATGCCGATCAAGAATTGGTGGAGTTTATCAGGGACGGCAAGTTAACCAATCTTAAAGTCGTTCAAGAACTGGTAACCATGAAAAGTAAAAGCCAACGTGAAAAAGTATTGAAGGCGATTCGCGATTCCAAAAGTGAAATCACTTCGCTTTCTAAATTTAAGGTAATATCCAGCAAATCAACCAGCAAAAAAAATGAACCTAAGATTTCTATTACACTTAATGAAAATACGTATACATTGGTTGCGGAGTATTTAATTAAGTTACTGACTTCAGATGACAAGTTAATGGAGTTTAATGGCGAGTTTGACTATACGCATTGGCATACGCCGAAAGCTCTTAACAAAACACTCAAGTTACTTTTTAATTCATTAGAAAGACAGATGGCTGAAAAAGTGGAAATGGGCGAAGAGATTGCTTAATGATGAATAAAAAAGTCAGCAAAAAAATTACCGTGCGCTTTTCAAAGCGTTTGCGAGAAGAAATGCAACAATCTGTTATTGGGGCGGGGTACGGATTGCATGGTAAAAGCCGCTGGTTATTCGATGCCATCAATTTCTTTTTGCAACAACCGAATTACATTGATTTGGTTGAACATGGCATCGATGTAAATCAAGCTGAGTTAGCGGGTGTGGAAGCGTTTTATCTCAATGAAGAAACCATTAAAAGTTTAAAAGAAGCATTGTTGGCAGTTAGAGTTAAATATCCTCTTCTCGAAGGCGTACAAAGCGCTTTCATTCGAGCCTGCGTTATCTATAGACTCATGCTAAAAAAGTAATTTTTCCCTGGGAAAAAATCCATATAAGCACATGATTTATAAATAAAAAGTTGATTTTTTGATATAATATTCGAGAGATAAAAGTCTTTTGCAATTGACGGTTACTCAACTCACTAAATTGGAAAGTGTGACGTTCCCCACTAAAGTGAGAAAAATTCTCGAGCATGCTTTTGCTACGGAATTTAGGATAAATACTGCAGACGCGAATTCCTACTAGCACTGTTGAAAATAAGTCATCTACTTGGTTACCATTAGCTATTTCTAAAGGCATACAGAGGAAACTTTAACTGCCATCCAAATAGCCAATCGCTATTCCTCTTCACTTTGATAATAATAGGTTGCTTTTTGTGGGTATGATTTTCAGAATCAGGTATGTAATAGAGAGAAAAGGTTCTCAGGAGGATACGAAAGGTGTAGGAATACAGGAGAACTTAAACCTTAGGTGTAGGAATACAGGATGATTATAATAGCTTTATAAAACTTACAAATTCACATGAATTAAGATTAAAATAGCAATGATTTATCAAAAGTTCTTAGACTGAGCCACACATAAGGCTTAACCAAGTTAAAGTTGTAAAATGATCTACTAGGTTTCTGTCTTTGGCAAAAAATGTTCCTCGTGGAACAAATTTTTAATGAAATATCAATCACACCTATCGCACCTCTTGAGTTTCGCATTATATTAGTAGCCTCAAACGTGCAAGTTTAATTCGATCAACTATCAATTATTATAAAAAGCGAGCAAACCAAAATGCATGAACAAATTCCCGGCATTTATTTACTTATATCTCGTACATTGTATAATGCTTTTGCGCAACAAACTAATCTAAAATATAAATTTGATCAAATTATGACGCGACAAGAGTACAACGAGGTAAAATAACATGGCTCATAGAACAGAGTTCAAAATAGAATGCAAAGAAGATCCCATATTTATAGATGAATCAGAAGAGTTAACTTCGTCGTTAACTTTGTTATATCCTAATAATCCAAATTTTTATTCTATATTCACATCAAGAAATAGCTTAACCGAGTCCCCTTCATCCTTGCACGCGAGAACTCTGTTAGCACCATTCGATGTATTACTAGCGCAATTTGTAGAAAAACTAATTAAAGAACCTAATGTAAACTTAACTGCAGCCTATAAAAGTATAGAGAAACAATTAGAAGAAAATTTAATTTCAATACATTCAGAAAAAGAACGGAAAATAGTGGAATCTTATATAGTCGTACGTAAACAAAATGCGATTTCTCAGCATGTTCTGAAAAAGAGAGAATCCACAAAATACTTCACGCCTATGGCCCAAATATTACAAGTCGATGAAATGGATTTGGAAAAATTAATCAATCTTACTTCTCCCCCGCCGGAGGAGATTTTTGAACTATCAGAAGAGGAAAGAGTGTTTTCCGCTCAATGGAAAGAAGTTTTTGATTGGGCGACTCTGCAGAAAGCTGAAGTAGTGCGCGCTTTAGCTATTTATCGCATAAAAATTATATTCGAAAAGTTCAAGTTTGCAGGAATTCCATTATGCAGTGGTGCTTTCTTAGCGCAACAGAGTAATCAAGCTTTGCTGAGTTTAAATGAATTTATAAGAGAATTTATTGACACAATTTTTGGGACTGATTGTTTTAAATATGGACATGATGGTGTTGGAAGTTTTGATCCAGCATTAGTATCGATACCATTTCGTGATGCTGGGAGATTCTTTCAACAAATTATCATTTCCTTACATGATTATCGAAATATACCGACAGCACCTGAAACTATATTAGGCCTATTAAGTAAAATAATTTTTTCTTTTAACTGGGATTCAAGAAGCTTTAATATTCCATTACATAGACAAGTTCAAATTGTTGATTCTATTTTATCTAATAAGTACGCATTTCAAATTTGTCAACGTATTAATGAAAAGCTAGATCAAGGCAGTAAGACGAGTGGCAAAAGGATGTATATTTCTGATGATTTGATTAATTCAGGAATTGCAGAAGTTATGGGCTCTATTAAAGAAACAACGCAACACTTAACAAGTCTTTATACTGTACTGAAACCTTTAGTGATAGATTATAGTTTAGGTGAAAAGATAAAATGGAATTCTTCAGCTTATTCAGGATTATTTAATCCTCCAGTAACAAAATCCGAAAAAGATTTAAAAAAAGCAAGTTCCGTCATTCCAAAAGTATCACTCTTTAAAAGAAAAGCCCGTTTTCCTGAAGCTGTTCCTCAGAGAATCACATATAAGAATTGTTAAATGCAGGTAAATTCTTGGTTCGTTATTCAATTCTGAGAGTGATTTTGACTAGACTGAGGCCATTTTGAAAATGCAGAATGAAATATTTTAAAAATTTTTGATAAATCAATTAGCTTAATTTATGTTAATCAGCATCACAAAGGGACCATTTCATCATCACCCTAAAGGGACCACCAGATTAGCACCTTAATGGGACCTGAGGATTAGCATCCTAAAGGGACCACCTTCGCATATCAAACAACCATTAAACAACGTAAATTTTCTCTGTTGTCTAAAATTTCAACGGAGGAAAAAACAATGTCGAATCGGAGGTTTGAGATGTACCAATATCGTCAAATTATATTTCGCTTACGCTCAGGTGAGAGCATGCGCAGCATAGCCCGCACAAAATTGGCCGATCGTAAAACTATCAGGAGAATTCGTAGTATAGCAAAAAAGCAAGGATGGTTAGATATCAACAATGAAATTCCCAATGATGAGATATTAGCAAAACATTTAGGCCATCCAAAACCTTTACCTAAGAGTAATCTCCTTTTTCCTCATCAGGCTAAAATTGAAGAATGGTATCGACAAGGTATTCAAGCCAGCACCATCCATATCACTCTACAACGCCAGCACGGATTTGCCGGTGGCTATAGTTCAGTACAGCGATTTATAAAAAATCTAAAAAATAAGTCTTATGATGTAACAACAATTTTAGAATTTAAGCCCGGCGAATGTGCCCAAGTTGATTTTGGTTTAGGGCCAAAATTAATCGACAAGGTAACAGGAGAAATAGTTAAAACATGGATATTTGTGATGGTGTTAGCATGGAGCCGACATATGTATGCTGAAGTTGTACTAAGACAAGATGTTGAAACGTGGTTAGGATGTCATCGACGAGCATTTTGTTTCTTTAATGGCGTAACGAAAAAAATTGTAATTGATAATGCTAAATGCGCTATAACCAACGCATGCTACTATGATCCTGTAGTGCAAAGAGCTTATGCTGAATATGCCGAAGGCTATGGATTCATTGTCTCACCTTGCCCACCAAGAGATCCTCAGAAAAAAGGTCGGGTTGAATCTGGCGTAAAATATGTTAAGAAAAACTTTGTTCCATTACGTACGTTTAATGATTTGACTGACGCAAATAAGCAATTAATGCATTGGATTCTTGAAACAGCAGGAAATCGTATACATGGAACAACAAGAGCAAAGCCACTTAACCTCTTCGAAGAAACTGAAAAATTATTTTTAAAGTCACTTCCAGATAACCCCCCAGAAAGTGCTGTTTGGGCAAAAGTTAAATTGCATAGTGATTGTCATGTAATGTTTTTAAAATGTCGATATTCCGCACCTTATCAGTTTGTTAAACAAGAATTGTGGCTCCGGGCATCAGAAACCACTATTCGTCTTTATCATGAAAATATTTTAATTGCTGTGCATCCACGTTTATTTAAGCTGGGATCAAAAAACACTCTTGAAGAACATCTACCAGCTAATGCTTTAGCGTACTCCATGCAGGACTCTCAGTGGTGTTTAGAAAAGGCCAAAAAAATTGGAGATCATTGCGAACAGATTATTCATAAACTGTTAACTGATTCTGTAACAGATTATTTACGTGCAGCACAAGGCATTATTGGTCTTCATAAAAAATTTGGCAATGAACGACTGGATGCGGCATGTCGACGTGCGCTTGTTTTTCAGAGTCCACGATACAAAACCGTTAAATCAATTTTGCAAAAAGGTTTGGAATATGCGCCACTCCCTGAGCAAGATGCATTTGAAGGACTGGCAGAAACGTACACGGGAAATGGCCGTTTCTGCCGAGACACATCCAAACTTTTACAATAACTCACACAGGAAAAATACTTATGACACATCCAATGCCAGAAATAAATAACCTGCTTAAGCAGTTGCGATTATCTCATGTTATTGATAACTTGCCACAGCGGAACAGAGAATCGATTGAAAGTAAACTTGCTTATCCTGAATTTTTAGCACTACTTTTACAAGACGAATTGTTAGGGCGAGAGAATAAAAAGCTACATTCTCGTATCAAACGCTCTGGTATTCGTGGTGATAAAACGATTGAAAATTTTAACTTTGATTTCAATCCAAAAATAAATCGTGCACAGATTCAAGAGTTGAGTTCTTGTCGTTTTATTATCGAAAATTCGCCGGTCCTTATTGTGGGACCGTGCGGCACTGGCAAAAGCCACATTGCGCAAGCATTAGCTCATTGCGCTATTCGGAAAGGAATTGATGTGTTGTGGTTGCCGCAAAATCAATTATTCAATGAACTTCAAGCGGCAAGGGCATTTGGACGCTATGAAAAAAAATTTGCTGAGTTCACTAAAATACCTTTGCTCATAATCGATGATTTCGGCTTAAGACCTATGCGTTCACCTCAAGATGAAGATTTTCATGATCTCATTTCTGCGCGTTATGAACGGACATCAACTATTGTGACAAGCAATCTTGATTTTAGTGAATGGGGAAGCGCTTTCCCAAATCAATTATTGGCCGCTGCAACTCTTGATCGACTTCGCCATAATGCTCATCGCCTTATATTGGAAGGCGCTAGCTATAGGGGTCAAGAGAGTAGCTTAAAAAAGAAGCCAGAGAAAAAATAATCTTAAGGTAAGTTTGGCCATTGCGGTCGTATAATGGCCAAACTAAATTTGGGTATTTTAGTCCCACAAAATTAAGCACGTGGCGTTTTGTCCGATTATTACACAGATCGCGGTGTTTGTTAGGATATCTCTTCGTATATAGCGTTGTTTAGCCAATGGTCAAAGCGTACAATACGCTCAATTATTTATTCATGAGAATGTTATTTATGTTAAGGTCTTCTGAAAGCGTACTTGCAGAAACAAATGAACCAGGCAGTGAATTGCCTGAATTTAAACTGATCAACACGGGTTTCGCGCCTGGTTTAGAAAGAAGTGATGCACTACCAGAAGGCTATAAAAGATCCGGTGGATTTGAAAGACGGGATCTCCATCTTTTCTGGGAGCAATTAAATGAAGAGTGGTTTATTCGAAGCCTTGTTACCGATACACTGCAGCTATTTGATCGTAGCAGCAAGCCCATAACAATGGTTGAAATTCCTCATCCTGATTTGCGGGCGATGACTAAGGCAAACAGTGATGATGCAATACTCGCAACATTGACAACATCTTCTATCTCAGAGTGGAAAATCGATGCAGCCAACAAAAGCCTTACTCTGGTAAGAGAAATGAAGTTTTCACCGACGCTGCGCGACAGCAAAAGTCTAAAAAAATCTATCCGTGAGTTAAAATTAGAAGCCGTCCTGGATCGCGATTATCAGCATAAAGGTAACGTGTTTACAACATTCAAAAAAATGCCAGGCAATAATCCTCATCGATATATTGCATCAAGCGAAAAACGCATTCCGCATACATGGGATGGTCCGCAATGGCGTGATTTCGAACCAGTTTGCGAAAGTGAAGACGATAAACGCAGATTAATTAATGCCAAATTATATTTATTTGATTTGCAGAACAACAAATCACTGGTCGTTGATTTTCCCAGGAATGCGACCGGATTTACTTTTATAGAACCCGACGTGATTGCATTTAATGATTTGTATGGTAATGGCTTTTGGCTTTGTGATATTCATTTTGATGCGATAACAGGTCCTTCTATTAAGCCGCATACACAACAGCAGACCATGGTATCAATGACTTCGTGTTTATTAGTAGGTAAAGAATATTGGCTGAATATACGAAATGATAATCAACCATGGTATACCTTGCCTAAATTGTCTGAAGCAGCGCTTAAAGCAGCTGCTGAAGCTAAGAAAATACATGACGAGCGATTCAGAGCAGGCGGCAGAAAAATTCCTAAAGAGAAATCTCTGGGTGATGCAGAACAAGCGCTAACAAAATCTTTCCTGGAAAAAGAATCAGATCCTGACTCTGAACGACTGATCGCACTAGCAAGAGAATTTGCCGGACAAGAGATTGAGGATGAAATTCTTCATGATAGAGGTGGTCGCGATATGGGGTTCGCCATGCATCAGGTTAAGTTGATTGAAGGTCAATACACGATGCAACACATGTCATGCCCTGAAACACGCTCTCTGTTTTACGCACATTTTGCAATTGACAATAACGTCTATGATACGATAAATGGATCTGAAAAATGCGATTTATTTCATTTTCTCAGTCACCCAAAAGGGATTTATGAAGATGAGATTAATATGTTTGTTCCATCTATGAATCTCATGATTCGATATCCCATGTCACGTGCTTTTTCGGATTGTGAAGTGATTGCAAGTCCTGACTGTTATCAATTCACTGCTATCTTTGAACGTAAAAAAGTCATGCAGTCTTTTCGTTTGCCAAATCCTAAACTGATTTCAACATTAGAAACAGCTTTTGCAGAAATTGATTCTAAATTAGTGTCGCCTATGCCAAAAGGTGTTTTAGATATCATGAGAAGATATGTGCAGAAAGAGCCAGAAAATTTTCGCGGACTTTTTCAAGTACATGGAGTATTTTCAAGAAAGCCAAAATTGCAAAAAAATTCCTTTAGTTTGCACTTTTTAGATTTGCTGGAATCGGCATATTTATATATTAATAGCGGCATTGAAGAAGCGTGGAGATATTTAAATTTTCGACGCAGTGCACCCGTTGCTTTAGATAATGCGGAATTTAAGGCATTTCTTGATGCAGCGCGTAACTACAGACTGGATACAGAACGTGATGAACTCTTTAAAAAAGCTTTTTATTTATATGCGGGTCTTATCTATGTCATTAACCAATGTAAGTTATCAGTCAATACAGATATCGAAGCTATAATTAATCAGGCAATGAAGGTGCTATCAAATCCGGAAACACGATTTAGAAATTGCCTGGAACTTCATACCTCGCCAGATACTCAGTGCGAATTTCGCGCTTTAGTGAATGACGGCAGAAATCCAGAAATTTTATCAGTGGTTGAGAGCATGTTAAGAAGCACGGTTCAAACTGCTGTTAAATTAGCATCGCAAGTTGGAAAAGAAGCAGAGGAAGATTTTGCTAGCAGCATGGTCATGTCGGCAAAAAGAACTTAGGCGTGTATAAAGATTGCCATTCTCCACTTATCGAAAGGCGGCATAATAAGTTGAAAAGTCTTACGATGAGATTTATCCCCTTTAGACTCGGATGGGTCGAACCTCTATTATTTGACTTGAAATAAAATCAAATTTAGATAAGAATACACGCCGTTTTGATATGCTTTTTTGTTATTCGAAGTGGTCCCATTAAAGTGCTAATCGATGGTCCCTTTAGCTTGCTAATTGACAATTTATAAAAAATTCATCAATAGGCAAACACAAACGCATTTTTATAAGACGTTTATTCACGATAAAGCATGTGCAGTTGATTCGGATAATCTTGATAAATGTGTTTAGATTTCGTAATTCTTTATTGTGAATTTAATTAGAATTTTTAAATTCTAAGGCATAAAATACATTAGAAAATCAGTCTATTGTTATGCTTTTGTTTCTAAAATTCTAAATATGTTCAATTCGAGCTAATGAGATTTTATCTTATAAAACTTTTGCCAACCCCAATAAATTACAAGGGCAGATAATAAGATTAGAAAAATAATTGTTCCAGACAAGAAGAAAATGCGCCATTTCTTCGCAACTACTATTTGATTGATGCCGTAATCGATTTTTTCAGCACTGACTTTGAATTTTTCTTCTCCTGTTTTGAGTT
>JANWKO010000149.1 GCA_025451335.1 Gammaproteobacteria bacterium | reverse complement strand
ATGTGGTTCAAGAATAATAAGATCTTCACCAGTCGAATATATCAAAAACTTAGCGAGGGTAATGTTGCACTTGACATGAGATTCTGCATACAATCCTATAAGCCCAATAGTTGTTACTATTGGGCTAACCGTAAGTACATGTAAATAGTGGTATAATTGTTATTGTTAATGATATTATAGCTTTTTGCAGCGGCCGCTGCAAAAAGTGAATGCCATATGCGCTTTACTATCCAGCTTGTTATTGAAAATGAAAGTAATTCTGAAACAGTTGAGGAAGTGATTCAATTAGAGAAAGATTGTGAAAATTGTAATACCCCCGGAATTAGTTTGGCAGAATCAAAGCAGATTATGAAGATCTTGCAAAATAAGATCGTATTGCAACAATCAAAATGTTATCAAGAATCCCATCGAGCTTGTCCATCTTGTAATAAAATACGCAGAATAAAAGACTATCATTCTCTACAATATAGAACTTTATTCGGCATTGTTAACATTCCAAGTATCCGATTGATACATTGCCAATGTAATCAATCGTCCGAGAAAACTTTTAGTCCATTAAATCAGTGGCTATCTGATAAAAATAGCCCTGAATTACAGTATATTGAAACTAAATGGGCGTCCTATGTTTCTTATCAACTAACAGCAAAATTTTTAAAAGATGTGTTACCTGTCGGAGAAGCACAAAATGCATCGACCGTCCGCAATCATCTACACAAAATTGTAAATAGAAAGGAGAAAGAATTAGATGGAAAGCCAGAATACATCTCAGGGTGTCCGAGAGATTGGGGTAACCTTCCTAAACCTGATAAACCAATCACTGTAGGTATTGATGGTGGATATTTAACGAGATGGCATAAGATAAACAAAAATTTTGAAATTATTGCCGGCAAAACTTATTCATCAACGAAGCCTGCAAAGCGGTTTGGCCTTGTTCAAACTATAGATAAACGTCCTCGTAGACGTTTGATGCATTTACTAACCCAATAAGGTATGCAAGCTAACCAGCAAATACATTTTTTATCGGATGGTGCTGACAACGTAAGAGATCTTCAATTTATGATGTATCCAGAATCAGAGCATATATTGGATTGGTTTCATATCACCATGAGATTAACAGTATTGAATCAATTTGCAAAAGGTTTAGTTAAATCAGACCCAGATCAAGGGAAAGATGTAACAAAATATTTAGAGAGTATTAAATGGTATCTCTGGCATGGTAATGTCGAAAAAGCCTTGTCACATATCGAAGATTGTTATTTGTATTGATGAAGAATTAAAATATCATAACAAGAAAAAATTGGTTAATCACTTAGATGAATTGGATACTTATATTGAAAACAACTGTCATCTTATTCCGAATTATGGTGAAAGATGGCGTTACGGTGAAAGGATATCTACCGGTTTTGTTGAATCGACTATTAACGAAGTTGTAGCAAAGCGCATGGTTAAGAAACAACAAATGCAAATGGACTCCAAAAGGCGCTCATTATATGCTACAAGCTAGAACAGCTGTTCTGAATAATGAATTTCATGAGGACTTCGCTCGATGGAGTCCTGGGTTTTCTGTTAAAGGCGAGGCATTAAAAAGGGGAAAATCAAAACGAATTTTTGCAAAATGACCCTATAGATTTTCATGCTCTCCATATTATGAATCGGTCAAAAATTACTAAAAGAGCAGAATCCGCATTGTGAGATTAAGTAATTAAATATAGCCAAATAAATATTTCCTAGTATTCTTATTCTCAGCAGTATGAAAATACCGTATAGTGAATTCTCAAAAAATTCAGATACTAATTTTCTGTGAACCTCCTAAGCGATGGCTGTCCTGAAAAAAGAAAGTTATTATACAAACTTCATCCAGACAAGTGTTAGAATGTGTGTTAACTTTTTTAGCATCTCTGATTTGTAATTATTGGGTTCAGTTGCAATGAATAGTATCAAATTTCTCAAATCTTTATCCCTAAAAAATGATTTCAGCCCTTTATTGAAATTAGCCATTCCTTTAATTATTACGACTATCGTTCAATCCGGTGTTACATTTTTGGGAAATATTTTTCTAGCTCATTTAAGTGAACAAGCATTCGCTGCTGGTGCATTAGTAAGCTGGCTTTTTTTTACTTTAATTAATTTATTATTGGGTACATTTAATGCCGTCAATATTCTCGTTGCTCATAAATTTGGTGAAAATGATCATCGTGGTATTTCACTAGTGTTGCGAGATGGTTTTTTACTTGCCATGTTACTTGTTATTCCCACCGTTTTATTATTATGGAATATCTCTTTTATTTTTTCTCTGTTGGGTCAAAAACCTGAATTGATAACATTAGCCACACTTTATTTGCATGCGTTAACGTGGGGATTATTACCTAAATTTATTTTAATGGTGTTATTTGAATTCTTAATTGGTCTAGGCCACACTCGCGTTAGTATGACGTTTAACCTAGCCTCCGTCCCCTTATATATTTTTTTCAGTTATGTACTGATCTTTGGGAAATTAGGTTTTCCTGAATTAGGAATCGCAGGTGCTGGCTGGGGAATGACCGTTAGTGACTGGATTGCAGCAGTAGTTTTATGTATCTACATCACTTACATTCAATCCTATCAGACTTATGTAAAATCCATATTTACGTGGAGTACACCTTTTTATCTATGGGAAATAATCAAATTAGGTTTACCCATTGGTCTTATGTTTACTATTGAAGTTGGATTTTTCTTTGCAGTAACTTTACTCATGGCTGTTATTAGCGTCACATCAATTGCTGCTAACCAAATTGTGATGCAATATCTTGGGCTTTTAATAGATATTATTTTATCTCTCGCACAAGCAATTACGGTTCGCATGGGTCATCTCTTAGGAGCTAATCAACCAAGAATCGCAGAACGAACGAGTTACGCAGGAATAGTCTTATCAGCTATTATCATGATCACCATTGCCTTCTTCTATTGGTTCTGCCCTGGCGTATTAATTGGTGTCGATTTTAATTTACATGATGCTCGCAATGCTGAAACTATTTATTTAGCGAAGCAATTTCTTTTTATCGCTGCTTTTTTTCAAATTCTTGAAGGCATACGAATTGCTTTATTTGGCTCATTACGCGGATTGAAAGATACACGATTCAGTTTATTTGCCTCTATCATTAGCTTCTGGGTTATTGCTTTACCCATTGGATGTCTCTTGGCCTTTTGGTTCAAAATAGGCGGCAGCGGTTTTTGGCTAGCCATGATGATGGGTACAATTTGTAGTGTCCCCCTACTTTATGGAAGATTTAAACAAAAAATGCACACCTACTATCCTGCCCCCTCTTAATAGCTTTGCGTGCCATATTCAAAGATTATCTTTTATACGAATCTTGGGGTTGAAAGCTCAGAAAATGAAGTTGAAGCTATTTTTGAGGGGTCCAATTTTTTTTCCAACTTCAAATTAATAATTTGTTTTTCTGATTCTGAAGAAAAAGGTGTTTTTAGGCAAGATTGTATTGGTAAGGGAGATGACATTACTCGATCATGGTTATATCCAATGGCTTTTAACAGCTTGTTAGTGTCTGATTTTTTGGGTGTTGAAGGCTCAGATTGATGTAATTTTTCTGAATTAAGCTCATTAGCCAGTTGAGGGGTTGAAAAAAACCGATTTGTAAATTGATGCCATTTGGATTGAAACCAAGATTTTATTCCTCTTGAATAAACATAATTATTTTTTTCATCTCTATTCTCAATAAATTTGCAAACCAGACCCAATGCAACACCTGTCACTAATAATCCAAAGGGCAACATTCCCATACTAGCTATACTTGCGCCTATCAATGCAGCAGTTCCTAAAACAGTACCAATTAAAACCAAAGCGGATCCAGTTACTTCTAATGTTCCAAATGCAACTTCCCTTTCAGCTTTCAAACGATTTTCACATAAGTATTCACATTGTTTTTGTTGTTCTTTCATTCTGTTTTTTACAGCGATATATTCTGGTTCGTAAGAATTAATGGTTTGTTTCATTTCTTTATATTTATTAAAGATATCATATTCATCTTTCGATAAATCTTCGCCATGCTGTTGTTTTAATAAGATGGGTTCAATTTTTTTATCATATTGATTGAGAAGTAATTCAAGACGTTTTATTCGCAATTCTAATTGATTAAATTTTTTTTCAACATTCTTATATTGTTGTTCTGCTTCAATCTCAGCATCTTGAGCACAATTGAGTGTGTAGCTTCTCCTCCAAAGAGCAACTGAGTATATTCCAGTTAAAAAACCACAAATAAGAAATGGGAACAAAACAATACCAGAAACTGCAGCTCCCGCAGCACCTGCAATCAAAGATACACTAAGGCCCACACCTGTTCCGGCTAACATTACTGTTAAAAATGATGCCAAAAGACGTGTTTTTGATTGGCTGATTTCTTTATTATGAAATACTTCGCGAAACTGTTTCAGACCTTCGTATCCTTCGCGAAAGTGGACTATGATACCCACTGCGCCAATTAAAAAAGGTCCGACTTGTTCTGCAACGTTTTGTGGCAGAATACTTTTCATAGCATTCCAGGCGTCATCAGATAAATCGATTATTTTTTTAAAAACATCAAACAAAGCTGTGCTTCTTTGTTGTTCTTCCTTATGCACTCCTTTTGATTCATCTGAGTTAGTTGCAATTGTTTCTTGAAGATTTGATTCCATATGCAATCCTTCGCTTTGTAATAAACGTGAATGATAATCATTCTCATTTAATTTGCAATATATATCGTCGGTTTAATTTTGCACAACAAATTACTTATCATTGATTCCTAAAAAACACACCTGCTATGCTCCATTAACAATATTTATTTTAGTTCTTTAACTCTAAATGATGATTCGTATTTTATTGAAATAAAAAGAACAACTAGAGTATAAAATACCCTAATTATCAGCTCAATAGAAATGTACAATAGTCGAACCAATAATAAGTTGTATACTTATGTAATCAATTAATGTTGAACATAAGGGTTTTGACCCAAAAATTAATTATCTTGGTTTCATAATTATGATTTTTTGCGCATGACAACAGCTATGGAAGGAAGGATGCAACTTTGCATTGTCAGGTACTCATAAAGATAACCTTAGCCATAAATTTATTATCATGAAGACTAAACATCATGCATATATACGAAATTTTATTATTAACGGATTCTTGCTGATAGCATATGGCGATCAAATAATAATTCTTTTTCCTTAAATAATTTTATTGCTTGGTTTATTACTTGTTCAAGTTGGTCCTTGCTCGTATCCAAATGCAATCCTTGCATTATTCTAAATACTTGTTGTTTATTTGGTAAAGAATCACATTTTACTGAAACAAAAAGTGCGTATAGAATAACTTTATCTCGTTGGATATTTTGTTCATTCAGGAAAAGCAATTGTTGACTAATTTTTTGATCACGTTCGTTCAATTTAGAAACGATAAAATCAAAAGCTTTAGTATCTAAATTACAAATCAATTTATCGAGAAATGTTGGTAATTTCGTATCGTGACTAAAAAAACAATCTTGATAGTTTAACATTAAGGAAATAAAATTCCGACCTCTACCTAATAAACAAGCATCAAAAAATAATTCTCTAAATTCACTGTCTTGCATCATTTTACTAACTTCTTTGGCAAGCGATTTAAGTTGATATATTGACTTATAAAAATCTGATTGATACGAATGAAGAATAAGCTTTCTAAATGGTGTAAGAGTATCAAATGAAAATATTTGTGATAATGGCACTTTATTCATTGAATCATAGCGTTTTATTTCTTTCTCTAAGTCGAATACAAAATTTGACAAAGCTTGCTGATTAATTATTTTTATCTCAGCAGATGGAATAAAAGAATTTGCTAAAGGATTTAACTGAAAGCCATTTTTTTTGTCAACAGCAGGAACAAAAGGTTTGGCATAAGGATTGAGCTGAAATTTATTTTTTTTCGTTTCTTGACGAATTTTACTTGCAAATTTGGTCCATTTCTCTAATGATTCTTTTGACGCTGCCAAATTTTTATTCTGTCTGAACATATATTTCCCCAGCAAATGTAATTATTCTTGTTAATTTATCGTGGAATTCTTTTATAAAAACGTTAGAATCTAAAACTTCTGCTCCAGAATTGAGAATATAGAAATCATTAATCTCCATAAAAGGATTATCCCTATTTGAAGGAGGCATTGACCTCCTTCAAGTTTAATATAATAGCTACACTTTTCTGAAAATGTGAATATTCACATCACTCGGGAAAAGGTTTGTTTTTCTTCTTGTTTATCACTAGATTGTAAACATTGATCTTTCTTAGAATCAACAGTGGATTTAAACAGACCAGCAACCACCAACTTATCTGCTTTATCAGCTTTATCACCTTGATCAGCTTTACTTTTTTCTTCTTTCAAGCGTTTTTCTTCCTTGGCTTTTTGAATATCGGCAAGCTTTTGTTTTGCATTTTGTTCTTCCAAGCTTTTGGATAATTCTAAAACCGCATGAGATTCTTCTGAGGTTAATTGAACTCTTTCTGCAATTGTTTTTCTATTTTCAGAATTTTTATGTAGTTTTAACAAATGCGCAGCAGCTTCTAAGCAATCCATCACTTGTGGAAAATTAATAGATAGTGGATTTCCGCGACCTAACAATCCGGTTCTAACATTTTTATGTGCCCAGCTTAACAATTCTTGAAAATAATTTGGATTTTTAAGGTCAGGTAATCCTTCTGGTGCAAATTTTTGTAAATCGGAAGATTGCTGAATCATCATCAATTCAGCCAATGTAACAATAGCAGAACGCCCTATTCCCGCCGCACAATGATTATAGATACTCTTATTCTTTTCTAATGCTTCACAAAGTATATCATGTAAAATTTGAGGACGTTCGTCTTTAAAATCTTGTAATTTAACAGGATATCCATCGCATGCATCCAACTTCAAAATATGCATTTCGTGATATAACTCACTACCTTTAAAAATTTGCCAATGGAATAGATCAGCGTTGCGTTTAGCGATTAATGTAATAATTTCGCCATTTTGATCTACAAATGAAAGATATTTAATATCTTTTTTATCTTTAAATTTCTTAAAAAAACCTTCTCTATCTTCATTATCCCAGTTAAACTCACCGATATAGCTTGCATTTTCCCAATAATAACTAGGTTTAATAGCTACAACGTAAGAAGCCTGAGCTCGTTTAAGATGATTCTCAACAAAATGAAGCGCATATTCTCCAATTTTCTTCCAATCATAATCCTCAACAGGGTATGAAATGCTGGAAAAAGGTGGTGACATTCCTTCTCCAATAAAAATTGGTAACTTAGGAATCTGATTATGGCCTATTGGTCTCTTCCAATTAAATTTTTCACCAGTAAAGTCTTGTTCTACTGGATGCAAAGATTTTAATTGAGCAATTGGATCACTAAGCTCTGATTTAGATTCTGCGAGTTCTGTTTTTAAATCTGATCTTGTAGAAATACTCATTAAGACTCCTTGATTGGATTAATTTATTACAATGCAATTATTTAGCACTTTAATCAGTTTGATATTTTTTTATAATTTAAACATCGACAAAAAAATTATTCAACAAAAAGATAAAACACACAAATTTTAGTTTTATTGTTAATCACGAATAATTAAGAACTTACATTAGAATTATTTCCGAAATTTATTTACAATCCCCATCTAAAATTGTTATTAATTTCATCACAAAAACATAACGAAGATTAATTATGACGCTTGAGCGCAAATTAGACTTATATGAGTTTAAAAATGACCCAACCGAAAAAAATATAGCTGAAAAGAATAAAGTACTACAAGGGTTTTTAAGTTTTCATAGCTATCCCTTTAGAACAATATGCAAAAGCATTTCTTGCCACAGGAAAACCTGAAGATTATTTATTATTTATCAGAAGACTAGAAGCATCATCGGTTGAAGAAAAATACGACGTATTCTTTCGAAAGACACTGCACTAAGACTTGAAGCTAAACATCAAGCTAAATTTGCTGCTGCAAAACAAGAATTCAGTGCAGGATATAAAATGCCTATTGTATTAGAAAATTTAATTTTGGATTATGCGGGAATGCCTGCGACTTTTTTTGGAAAAACAAATAAATCATGTTCATATGTTACTCCTGATGCGGATCAAACCTTAGCGCAACCGTTAAAAAAAATCCGCTTGAGCGGTTGACGATTCGTCAGGCTATGCAATAACCGCCAATCTTCGAGTAAATATTTACGTCTTGGCTGCGGAGTTTATATTGGCTATAAATGAGCATCTTTATAACGAGTTAATTCATTTCCACTGCGCATACTTTGAAGTACGACCGACTCCAGGATTAAAGATATTGCCGGGGTCAAGCATGCGGTAATGTTCAAGTAGTGCCGGCTTTGCGAAATAGAGATGTCCAACATTATGCTCAGCCGGATACTCCGCTCCTCTGCTATCCAGCAATTGACATATTTCATGCTCGAGCTTTGTCGTTTCATAACCTTTCTTCACGATGTAATCTTGATGGAAAACCTGGCAGAAAAAATGTCCGTAATAAAGTTTATGAATCAATTGTGAATTGATGTTTTCCAGTAAATGCTCGAACCAATTCGTCTCATTTCGAGGTAAAGCAATGTCGAGCGCAACAATCTCTTCAACTTGTTTATGATGAACGGTTCGATAACGCACCGCGGCTCCGGCAGCTGCAAATCTATGTAAAAAAGCCTTGTTTCCTTCTTCTTTTGTACATTCGAAAAAATCTCCCGTAGCTGAAGGAAACTTTGCTTTTAAATATTCGCGAGCTTCTTCAATTCCTTCTTCCGCCATTTGCAAAATTAAATGATGTTCGTAACGATCGCGATATTCATAGAGACGCTTTGGTAAATGTCGAGGAAATAGCGAACTTATCATTTGCATAATCCTGTCTGATAAACCAAACGGGAGAAAATGAAAATGTGCGCAAAACGCATCAAAACGACCTTTCAATGCGAACAGCAAAGGCAAGAACTTTGTCCCTAAATACTGAATTGCGAGAAAAGTATCTTTGCCATAAACCTCAGCGATATTAAACGCGTCGCGATGTAAATATTCACCTTTAATCGGAAGAGATTTAAATTTTGCGAGCATATGTCGACGCAACTCTGTCAATTCATCAGGATTATTAGTTCCGATATAGAAAACCTGAACGCGATTTTCTTTCGGGAACGTGTCCAATCGAACAGCAAGAACCATCACTTTTCCTGCACTACCTGATGATTCATATAAACGTTTAGGGTCTGCATTAAAACGTGCTGGCATTGCTGATTCGATATCACGAACATGCTGCTGATAATCATGATCGGAACAAACTTTTCCAGAATCTTGTTCGACATCTTTTGGCTTGAATTCACCCTTCTCAACCTTACTCAAAATAGTTTCAGGATCTTCTCCTAATTGGATGCCAAGATGGTTGATCAGTTCAACTTCACCGGCTTCATTTACCTGACCATAAAGCGTCATCTGGGTATACGCAGGACCGCGACGGATCAGTGAACCACCTGAATTGTTGCAGACTCCACCGAAAACTGATGCACCGATACAAGAAGAACCAATGACAGAATGAGGGTTACGTCCTAGAGGATTCAATATTTGTTCGAGCTCAAATAGTGTCGCACCAGGCAAACAAATTACCTGTTTACCACCATCGATCAAATGGATTCCACTAATACGCAGCGTATTGATAATAACGATATCACGATCATATTGATTGCCGTCTGGCGTAGACCCACCTGTTAACCCAGTATTGGCTGCCTGCATAATAACAATCTTACCAGCATTTATGCAGGCCTTCAGAACTCGCCACTGCTCAACTAAGCTACCAGGTCGAACCACTGCAATTGCTGGACCATCTCCAAATCGGAATCCTTTTCGAAACCAGGCTGTACTAAAACCGCTCGTTAAGACATGCCTGCTCCCTACGATGCTTTTTAGTTCATTGATAAATTCAGCATTATCTACCATTTTACCTCTCCGCCCGAATTTTCAAGATTCTGCTCTAACTATCACCACTATGTGTTCATCATTTTATCATAAAAATTTTTGATGAAAAAATAATTTGCTGATAAACTTCGATAATTTTTCCCATCGGAATTATTTATGAATACAAGAAACAATATTCCAAATCTCAGTGACTTTACCATAAATCATCAACAAGTCTTAGCGCATGGACCTTCCGGAAAACTCATACGTGCACGCGATCCATTCAATGAATTCTTTTCCAAGCCAGAAAATCGCGATAAATCACCACAATTATTTTTACCTTGGGCACTTCATATTGCATCAGCACTAGAAGCCTTGCATGAGCAAAACCTCACGCACGGTAATCTTTCTTCAGGCAATGTTTTCATTAATGAAAAACAGCAAGCGATTCTTGGTGGGTTTTTCGATCAACTCCGCTTAAACAAAGTATCTACCGAAACAAAAAAAACCTTCACGAAAGCCAGTGACATCTTCGCATTCGGACTAACTTTACTGGAGATAATCGTAAAAGGCACAGCATTTGAAAAAGCAATCGAATATGACAAAACAGTTGATCTTAAAGATGACGAAACGCTGACACAAAAATCCAGCTATTATATCGACATGATTAATCAACTTCCTGCTTCCGTACCCAAAGCTCTTTGTGAATTACTAAAGGATTGTCTACAAGTAAATGCAACTCAACGTCCTAATGCGAATCAATTAGTAGAACGCCTGGCTCATTTAAATAAAATCGAACCCACACATAAAAGTAAATCTAAACTTATCCTGCCAGAAAAATTGTACAAGACAGCCATGAGCATGCTAGATCACAATCCTAAATTTGCAACTTTATTATTGCAAGATGCGGCCACTGATGGATTTACTGTTGCAAAACAACAATTGGCAGAGATACTTCAGAGAAGAAATCCCATTTCAGAATATAAATCTGAAAAAATCAAAGATTGTAAAGATCAATCAAAAGCGCATTCTCTTCCTGAGTTAACAACTGCGGTGCATGCACCAAAGGTAGATCCAAAGTTACCTAAAGTCTCTGAAATCAAAACGGAGTCAAAAGAGAATTTACGCCTTGCTTTTCAACATTTCTTCGGACTCGATCTATTACGCGACCTCGATTTATCGCGTGATTTCTTAGTTAAAGCAGCTGGAGGTAAATCATCTGATCCTACCGCTCAATTAGCTCGGGTTTTACAATCGTTATCAACCAATCCGCTTGATGAAACATGTCCCCTCCGCTTTTATGTACCAGGAAATGATTTTAAGGCTCCGTTCGTTGAGTTAGAACCCACTCTTTATCGTTTCACTGCCAAGAGAGATCAAGCTTATCGCTGCTCTATTGTCGGTCGTATCGCAGTATTAATTGCACCGACTGACCACCTAGATATCGAAGCAATGTTAAAGAGATGTGCCCACGCGCATCCCAATGTGGTTGGTCCAATCGGTATAACATCGGATGTTTCAGTATTAAGCTCAACAGGAGTACGAGCTCGACTGCCGATAGCGCTGCTATTTGCTCCCATTACAGCGACTCTTGCTAATCGTACAATGATTAATGATCCAATCACAGCTTGCTCACGCTTTCTTCCTTTCTTAGTGGGTGTGGCAAATGGGTTAGCTCATCTTCATAAAAGCCAAGTTGTACATGGTAATGTTTCACTGAATTATATGTTAGTAGGAGACAACCGCGAAGGTCTAATTGCCACAGGTCCAGCATCCTGCTTACGCGCTTCGGCTC
This sequence comes from Gammaproteobacteria bacterium, assembly GCA_025451335.1. Taxonomy (GTDB): domain Bacteria; phylum Pseudomonadota; class Gammaproteobacteria; order DSM-16500; family DSM-16500; genus JAJPGW01. Next base: position 19,042 of record JANWKO010000149.1, on the reverse strand, counting down.
CGGAAAGTTTATTGAATAATAAAATCACCTCGGCTTCCGATGTTTTCCAATTTGGCATGACTATCGCACACGTGCTAACTGGAGATGCGGCTTGGGACCCCAATGCAGACATGGACCCTAAAACACGACTTAGCAAATTACAAGCTGCTGCCGCTTCTGGTTTTGCTGAATTACGCGCGAGTATTCCTACATGGTGTCCTGCACCGCTTATTGATATCATGATGCGATGCCTACGAATGGAACCTTCCCAACGTCCAACGATGGAAGCTATCGCCACGGAATTGCAAACGTTACGTTCAACTTTAACACATGCTGCTGCAACTGCTCTCGGACCAAGCCCTAACCAGTTCTGGATGCACACTAGCCATATTTGCCTGGAGCTCACAGCAGACGATCCCATGTTACGAGATGGCGGGATTATCGAGTGTCTCTACGGGCCAAGAATTCGCGATCGCCTTCAACAAAATTACAATGTTTCTACCGGTCGCAGCAAGATTAACCAAGACAAAACGACACCCGGTGTGATGCACAGCAAATCGTTCGGTACGACAACAGGACCTAGTTCTGTTTTGGCTTATCCCAATTTGGCAGAAAACACAAAAAAGATAATGGAATATAAGAATAAATTCTTTACAAAGAGTGTTCTTGCTTCGTGGGATGGCAGTGAAGTTCCTCCACGCGGCATTCGACATTTTCCTAGCTGGGCTCGCGGTGCGATTCTTTTGGACAACAAACGTCTCAATGCTTATGTGGATCGTTTAAAAACTCCACCCTGCTATTCATTTGAAACGGTCTGGTGTTCGGGTAAACCAGATGAATGCAAATGTGAGCGAGAATCGCGACTTAAAAATCCACATATTATAAGTCCTCATATGGCTCCTGATGTATTACGACATATCTCTTCATTTTTGGAACCAACAGAGCATGGCTCCTTAAGTGGCGTCAGTAAATATGCAAATGAAATATGCGAGGGAAATATAAACTACTGGCAAAATGTGATTAGAGAACACGCAGATCAAAAGTTAATTTATATACCTAGCGACATTCTATCGGAGAAAAATGTAACTAAAAAACAAATTGATAAAAATGAAACGAAAAATAAACTCGAGTCCAAGACTGATATTCAACAAAAAACAACTGAGAAAAAACATCAATTTGATGCACTTTTACGTCGTTGGGCTAAAATCATTACCAGTCAACATTTTTATGCGCGAGACTACACCACGCTGCAACTTGATAATACGGATGTACTTCACATCCCTGACATCACACGAGATGAACGTGTCCTACTAATTGAGAAAAATTCAACTATTTTTAAAAAGAAAACATGCGCCTGCGGAATTTGTCATGAATGTATTACATTCACTACGCATTACACCGATGCGGGAACTAAAGCAGTTGGCTCTCCCTTCATGGCTTGCAGCAGTTGTCAGCAACAAAATGTTTGGAATTCAACGGAGGCAACTGTTCTTTGGGGGTTCAGTGAAGAACAATTAGATAAAATCCCATATTGGCGTTTCACTACAGCAAAACGTTTCAGCACAGTTGACTTGATGGATTTTCGCATAAAAGAACCCATGCTCAAGTGTTTTAATAATCCTATTGAAATTGGGAAAGAAATTTGGGATCGTTATCCGGATCTACCTGAGTATGTCAAACAGTTCGTTATTGCTGAATCTGCTCAAACTGCGCCAAAAACCGTCATGCCCGAAACAACAGAGTCTGCGTTATCTACACCAAAATTAGTTACAACTGAATCTGCACAAGCTACATCAACACTAGCTATTACTGAATCTAAGCAAGCTAAATCAACACAAATTTCTACTGAATTGTCGCAAGCTACATCAACACTAGGTACTATTGAATCTAAGCAAACTTCATCAAAACAAGTTAAAACAGAGTCTGCACCACTCAATGCAACAAGTAGTCAAACTCCAGAACATCTAGCATCTAATCCATCAGTTATTCAACAATCTGATACTAAAGGAATGGATAGTAAACAAGTTAGCGATAGCGCTTCCAGTATGCTAGTTTCAGCATCGGATAGTCAGAAATTAACTGAAAAAACTCCAGTCAAAACAATTGATCCGAGTTTAGCAAATTCTACCTATACTATTTTTTACAAGCCTAAACCTGAATTGAGTGAAAAAGAAATAAAAGCACTACTTTCAACATCTTCAATTGTAAAAGCAAAAAAAGTCGTCACGTCTTCTATCTAAGGTATTGTAATGAATTGCATAAAAAAAGTTTGAAAAAATATTTAAGAAAATTGAAAATTAATTAAAAACAGTGGAGAAGAATAAATGTCATTGTCCCACAATCCAACTTTGGAAGAAAAGAATTCACAACAAATACAAACATTAGACGAAAAGTCAGAGAAAAAAGAAAAAATCAGTATTTCGTTGCTAGAAAAAGCGGAAAAGCTATTAGCACAACGAGAAGAACAACAAAGTATAAGAGAAGCATTAGAACTCTTTCGCAAAGCAGCTACGCAAGGAGATTTTCAAGCTTTGTATCGATTAGGATGTGTGCTAGATGATCCCACTATCCCGGATAATAACCCAAAAGAAGCTATAACACATCTACAAATAGCCGCGACTGCTGGTCACCCTGAAGCTTGTGCTCATTTAAGTTATATTTATGCAGAAGGACGAACAGGTATACCTGTTTCATTGTCAAATGCACTTGATTGGATGACAAAAGCTATTAATAAAGAAGTTGCTGCCACTTCAACAAATTTTCTATTTCTTGCTAGCATTTATGATCGTTTAGGTCAACATAAGGAAGCTCTTGAAGCTATCACTCAAGCTGCGAACAAAAATAATTCCTTCGCTCAACTGCAACTATGGCGTAGGTATCAATGTGGCATCGGAGTAAAATCGGATCCAACAGAAGCACGTATGTGGTTAACAAAAGCAGCAAAAAATGTCAGTTCTTCTGATACCAATATTGCAGTGAAATTAGCAAAAGTTCTCCTTAAAGTAAACTATGAATCTGTGTCAACCGAACAATTAACTAACCTTTTTGTTAGTGACTTCGATACTCTTGACAGCATCGGAACTGATGATGCAGGACGTCGTTCAATCGATTGTTCTATGCTTAAACCGGACGGTTTAAAACAGCCTGTTTCTCTCATTGTGCCGCCAGATCACAACCCTGAAAATTTGCTTCAATATATTACTGAATGTATCACACCTTCAGATCCTCTAGAACATCCTAATGGTATCGCACTCAATGTTGATCTTATCGATCCAGTATGCGGATTGCATGAAAATACTTCTCTCGCTCTTATCATGCCGCCATCAGAAAAATCTGTACCTGTGTTAGAGAAACGAGAAGAAGAAAAAAAAGAAGATTTGCAAAGAATAGTCATCATGCGTTCGGGCCATCATACCAATAACTGGTTAGCAACAATGGGTGATATTGACCAAAGCATGCCAACAATATTGAAATACCTTAACCGAGATTGGAAACAAGACATCGCAGAGAAAAATTCTGGATTGGAATGGTTACCTCAGAGATTACATTTATCGCTTGGCAAACCTACCTTTGGAGATGTGTATGTAGGTAAAATAGGTATAGGCTGCTCTGCTTGGATGTATGTTATCCTGAGTACACCGCCGCCCACTTTACGCCCAGAAATTCACACTGTATTTCCTGTCATTGTTGCCAAGGCACGTAAATTTTATTTAAGAGTTAAACAAATATTAGAATGGCATAATCGAATTGAAGCTACTATGATCTCGGAACTTGATTATACATCCGATAAAGAATGCAAAGAGATAGTGGAATCTCAATGCATTACTGCTCTAACAAAACCAAAACCAGAATTTCCTTTATTTGCAATTGATTTTGTTTCCAGACGAAATATATGGGAAGGCAAAGGGTTGCTTGAAGTGTTTCTAAGTGGGATTGCTGGATGGATGATACGTAATCCCCAAGAATCACTCAAATTTAAAGCTCCTTCAAAGGAACCTTCGCGTTGGCTAGATGATTTGGTTGATTCATCTAAAGAAATGAAGGAGTACGATGACGAAGATAAAGTCGACCAGAGGCCACGCTCTGTTGTTCCAGATATTTCGAGTGCCAAAGGAAAAACAATCCCTTGGTCACAATATAAAGATTTAAGAGGAATCATAACTGATGAAGGCCCTTTGAAAGAAAATCGTGTTTGTTATGTCCAAGGTATATGCGAAAAGACAATTCAACTTCCCGGTACAATCTGGGATAAAAATGCCTATATGGTAACAATTGTTATTGATGAAGAACGGCAAATCAAATTAGATGTCTGGTGCCTTAAAAAGCATATGATGGATGGTCGGGCGACTATTACTCCAGGAGACTATATGACAGTTAATGCTGGAAATGTACCTAAGCCAGGAGATTTAGTGTTTGCTAATGCATGGATTCACGGCACGATTGCCACTGGTCTTGATCCTATTCCAACTATTGGATCTCCAGTCATTGATCCTGAAGCAAAAAGATCATCGCATCCAGCAAGAATTCCTACCGAGTCAAAAGCTTTGATTTCGACACCTTCAGGAGCTCCTACTACAACACCAATAATGAGCTTAGACACAACAGATTCTAAAAAAGAACAAGGTCCAATAGCAGCATCTGTTCAAACTTCAGGAAGAAGATCATCATTGTTATCACTTACACTTTTGAGTGATGGAAGAGGTCAACCAGCAGCTTCTTCAGTTAATGAAGAACGTAAAAATATACCCTCAGTCGCTAGTATAAGTTGTGGGAGACTTTAATTGTTATACCTTCGGTGATGATGTATTTTTTATTAACCTTTTGTGCCAAACACTGCCAATGAGTGACTTTGGTGTGCTAATGGTTACTTATTGGCTCTAGAGATTAAATGATTTTTCTAATGTCGAGTAAAACCTGCATTAAAAATCGAGGTTGGAATAAATTTATCAACAGAATCCTTAGATTTTGAAAATAATTTCAATTCAGAGTTTTTGCTATTTGTTATTGGGTTTTTTTCTAAATCGGGTTTTAATTTTTTCTTTACTGTCGGACTAAAAACATGAGACAACCTACTATGAGTTGATTTTTCATTACTTATTTCAGCATTTTGACTTGTATCATTTTCAATTTTACTCACGATTTGATTTTTAAATCGATATGCATTTGCCAAAACAAGAGTTGTTTCGACAACAACGAGCGCGATTCCAATAGCTGGATTGAGTGCAAATCCTAAAGCAACAAACAAACCGGCTGCAACCAGAGTAATAGTGGAATTATACGTTAAACTAATCATTAAATTTTGCCAAATATTTCGCTTAGTCTGCTTAGCAACTTCAAACGCGGTCACAATTGGCATTAGATTATTTTTAACAACTGCACCAGCTTGTTGTTCTGTAATTTCATCTCCAAGCGATGATTTCATGGCTATACCAAAATGACTATTTCTAATCGCTGCCGCATCATTTATCGCATCTCCAATCATTGCTACTTTTAATCCATCATTACGTAATTTTGTTATATATTCTGTTTTTTCAGTATCTTTGCAATGTGATTTAACATGGTTATGATCAATTCCTAAAACATTTGCATAATACTTGGCAGTGACATCATCTGCTCCCGTACAAAGATGAATCGTTTTGCCTTGGTTTCTTAATTCCTTAATAGTTCGCTTAGCGTCATTCCTTAATGGATCCAGTACGGTAATTTGACCTATTACTTCCTTGCCTTTCACCAGATATATCGCACCAACCGAAGGGTTTTTTACGATAATATGATTTTTTGCCAAAATTTCATTATTGCCGATTATGAATTCTTCTCCATCAATTTTTGCTCTTATCCCCGCATGGTGAGATTCATCAATATTTTGTATATTAAGGGGAGGAAGTTTTGTTAAATCTTTTCTTGCTACAAATTCATGAATAATTTTTGCTAAGGGACGTTTTGATACGCTTTCTAATTTTTCAATATATTGAAAAAATTTTTCTTTTGAAATGTTTTTATTGAATATTTTATATCCTGTGACTTTCGGTTTACCCCTTGTTAATGTTCCATTTAAATCGAAAACAACTGTATTTATATCAGCAGCAGCTTGCAAGGTTTTTCCATTTTTGAAATTAACTCCTTTTTCAGCTGCCTTATTCATACCGATTTTTACAGCTAACGGTGTCACCAGACTTAGCGCGCAAGGACAGGCACTCACAAGAACTGAAATAGCACATTGAATCGCGAGAGGGGGATTAAATAATATACCAATTATAATGCCGGAAATAACAGCTGTTGCCAGTAAACCAGGAACAAAATATTTTAATACTTTATTTGTTAAAATTTCAATAGGTGCTTTTTGCTTTGAAGCATCTTTAATATTTTCTGCAACTCGCGATAAATAAGATCGCTGAAAAGTTTGTCTTACTCTAATTCTAATACTTTCCTGATCATCCGGTAATTGCATTCCTGCCAAAACTGTAGTCCCTTTTTTAAAAATATTTGGCATACAGTTGCCATTAATCCTATGCGTATAAAGATTAACTTCATCATCTAATAATTCACCATCTACTGGAATGACTTTGCCTTTAGGAACAATAATAATATCGTTTGGAATAAGATTACATACTGAAACTTCTGATTTAACATTCTTAGCACCAATCAATGATACTTTTTTTGGTGCACAATCACGAATATCCAATTGTTTTTCTACTTTTTTCTTTAATGAATGCTCAATGACTTCACCAATATGCCATAAACCTAATATAAGAGGCGCTGCCTCACACATGGAAGGTAACCCTGGAATAAAGAAACTTAAAATGGAAATACCTACAATTGTTAATGTGCTAATTGTATAGAGAGAACTCATATTTAGTTTTTTGGAAGTAAAGGCTTTTTCATATACTTCCTTACCACAATACAAAGTTGCAACAGCAGTTGCTATCGTTGTTAATGAATTTCCAAGTCCTGGAAGATTCCCAGAGAAAATTGAAAGTACAAATAATCCCACACCCCAAGCTATTCCGAAAATACCCTTTTTTTTATGAGTATTTATTTGAGACCACCAATTCTTAATTCTTCCAAATAAACTTGTTTTTTTGGGCTTTTTATTATATTTAACATAAAATAAGGGCTCAATACCTTGACCATGTTTACTACCTTCATCCTCTTCTCTTTCATAATGATCTTTGGGATGTTCCTCAGTATGGTTACTATGTTCTTCTTTGCCTTGAGAATGTTCATGATTTAGATGATGTTTACTGTCTTCGGTATGTTGATGTTCATGCTCATGTTCATGTCCATCGCATTCTTCACATTCATCATGATCATGGCTGTCTTGATGTGCATCATATTCATGGTCTAAAAGAATGGTTTCTGGATTTGCTTCCAGCATTTCACACTCAATACCACATTGACGAATAAATTCAAATAATTGTGATAGCTGCGGCGCAACTTCTTTCTGATCATCAATTAAAATAGTAATGCTTTTTTTTGGACTAGAATTATCAATAGAGGTTCTTATTATTGCTTTATTCTTTTTCAACAGTTCATCTAATTTTTCAATTGCAATTTCTTGAGTAATCTCTGGTTTTGATTCTAATTGTTCGCTATTTGCAAATTTTTTTAATAGTATTTTATATATTTTTGCCATTTTAAAATTCTTATCAGTAAATTTTTTTTTATTATTTATATCTGTCGAAAAATTGTGCCAAGCTTATATTTTTACAGTATGCTTTTGACATGCATTTTGGCATATATTTATTAAAGGTTTTTTATGTTTATTTTTTAGCCTTGACGATATCATTGGAAACGAATAATATACCCCGGTACCCTATGTTGTAAATAGGAAAATAATGCTCAAGACTAATCACGGATTTTTATGACGCATATAGTTAGAGATAAAAAAAAATTAATTCAACGTATTAACCGAATTCAAGGTCAATTGAATGCTGCTAAAGATAAATTAGAAGATGAAATAACCGATAATTGTGATGCTATTTTGCATCTCATTGCAGCATGTCGCGGTGCAATGAATAGTCTAATGTATGAGGTTATAGTAGAACATGTTCGGCATCACATGATTAATCCTGACAAAAATCCCACATCGAAACAATCCAAAGCAACCCAGCTATTATTAAATGCTATTAAATCTTATCTTTAACTGTTTACAATTTTACTATTTAAAATGAAATCTATCTAAAATCTTGATTAGTGAAGGCTCTATGATGAATTACCAGTTTTCAATAAAAGGTCGCACTTCAACTTCAAAAGACCAAGTTGATCGAGGTTGTTGCGTTAACCAAAATACGGTATTAGCTACATCATCCGGTTTAACAAAAAAATCATCTTGCTTTTCAGGCATTCGTTTACGGGTATTAGGTATATCAATTATTCCATCGATAATAATTAATGCAACATGAATTCCAAGAGGCCATAAATATCTGGACATGGATTCTGCAAGACTACGTTGTGCAGCTTTAGCAGGAGCAAAGGCTGCCGTTTTAACATTGCCGCGTTTTGAAGCTGTAGCACCTATAATAATAATTTGTCCTCGACCTTTTTTCTTCATAATCGGAATCACACGCTGACTCACAACCATCAATCCTAATGTATTAACTTTCCAGCTATTTTCAAATTCAGCCGGATTTATTTCTTCAATATTACCCCATGAACCAGAACCAGCATTATATACAACAACATCGATTTCACCTAAATCATGCTGAATTTTATCAAAAGTTTTATTAATGGAATCCATATTACTGACATCACATTCATAAGCTTTTGCATTTCCCAGCTCATCAGCTAATTTTTTAATAAACGATTCTGATCTTGATAACAGAGCTAGTTGATAACCTTCTTTCGCAAAACGGTTTGCAAATGCAGTTCCATTTCCTGGTCCAACACCGATAATAACGCAAACTGGTTTATTCAAATTACTCTCCTTTTAAATTCGATTTAATCTTTGTTTTTTAATTTTCTCAAATTTTTAGAGTTAGTCCAATACACACTTATTTTAATTGCAAAATCTAAGAGAATACAATCATCGCATTTTATGTTAAAAAAATTCACAAAAAAGGACAATATTTTGGTAATATAATGATTATGAAATATATAATTCCTTGGATTTTGCTTACTCTATGGCTACTATTCTATTTGTATTGGCTGTTTTCTGCTTTTAAAGCAAAGAAATCTCTTCGTGCATATTCTTCGCATATCTTTGTTCGTGTTTTTATGTTAATTCTCATTGTTGTATTAATTTTTGGATTTAAAAAATTTCCAAATTTTATTATTCTGAGTTTTTCAAATTCAACGATTAGTATGATTGGTCTAATTATCACAGCTTGTGGACTTGGGATAGCAATTTGGGCACGTTCCCATCTTGGAACAAACTGGGGGGTACCCATGTCTATAAAGAAAAATCCAGAACTTATAACTTCAGGTCCATACCACTTTGTACGTCACCCAATCTATTCAGGCGTACTACTTGCTTTACTTGGAACTTCCCTCGTATGTGGAATGATATGGGCAATTGTTTTTATTATTGCAATAGTTTATTTTAAATACTCCGCTCTACAAGAAGAAAAAAACATGACAAAATTATTTCCAGATCAATATTCACAATATAAAAAAACGACGAAAACAATGATTCCTTTTATATGGTAATTAATTTGCGTTTCATTCCATGACGTTCTACAAGGGTCTCATATTCGAGTATCTCATTTTCATGTGCATCATTTTCAATTTCTTCTTTTGCTATCGGTGCTGTAATAGGCAACTGTGGTTTAAAGAAACAATAATCTAATATGATTTTATCAAGACTTCTTGGTGGCATATCCGCATAGTTACGATTAATCAATAAATTTGCTACTTCTTTTTGATATAGTTCACGTGCAGTTATTAATTCTGGAAACTGAATAATAATATTACGAGAAGTAATTATTTCCCAATCATCAGTTAATAGTCCTTTGCCATATCCTAATTGAGCAGAAAAAACTTTATTTATTATTGTTGGGTTTGCTTTATTAGAGATATCCCATAAAGTAGCATTGTCTCCATTCCAACTTACGATATGCTTACCATCAGGGATTACAATCAGTTCTGCAAGGTCATCTGCATAGTAAATTCTATTCGATTGTTTATAATTAATGAGGTTGATTTGGACTTTATCTCCGGTTGCTTGTAAATCCCAAAATCGAATTTCACCCCATTTGTGACCTGAGATTATGGTTTTTCCATCGATTAACATACCTAATGAAAATAATTGTTCATTACGTGGAAGAGTCTCATTGCCCATTTTTTTTAAACAATTATTAATAATTCTCCAATATTCAAATCCATTTTTTGTATTATAGAAAATAGCATTAGGATCATAAGGTGAAACAAAACCTTTATAAAAACCTTGAGATTTTTTATTATCAAGCTTTGCTAATGTTGCACTATCACGCAATTCTATATGAGAATGTTCCCCATGGGTAATATCACGACATTGATAATGTAATAATAAAAAATTATTAGTGGATAAAATATCTATAAAACCAGAATCAATAAATGCAGGTTTAAAATTAATGCTATTCCCTTTTTTTAAATCAATCGAATTCCATAAATCAAAATAAATTCTTCCCTTCTTGTGTTGATAATAAGTTAAAACATGTTTTCCATCAGCTAAAGCACAAACTGATTCACTCTTCGAATCAACAGGAATTTTTTGTATTGAATTTTGATAATGAAAGCACAAATTATAATCGTAACGTTGAAAGGAACTTTCCAATGTTACTATCATTTTATTTGGCATAATATCAATCGATTCAATACGTCCGGCTTGTCCATATTCATTTATTTGTGGTTCAAATTTAGAAATATTTACTTTGTTGAAAGGTTGTATTGCTTCTGTTTTTTGTTTTTTTATTGGTCTGAGAGGCAACAATTTTTGATTCCTTTTTTAGAGTCTGCTAAATCCATTATGATATTTTCCGCAAAATGCATATTATCATTTTATGAATAAATTTCAATGAACTTTGTCAATACACTTTTCGAACAAAGTGATTTTAGTACTTATTAAAAAGTTAAAGCACGACATTGATATGTTATTTTAAACTTTTGTTTGGCTTTATTTGAAATAACCTTACCATTAGGTTCTTGATTAGGAGCTGGCAAGATTCTTAAAACGAACCTAAGGCTTTGTACAAACAGTTACAACTTCAAGCTGTTCAGTTTCCAATGAAATACAGCGTTTTGTATCTTCATAATTGAGTACATGTCCATTTTTTCGCACTGTTTCTAAGCTATTTAAATCTATCTCTGCTGTAACGATCATGGATTGATTTAATATTCCTTTTGCAATTATGCCATCGTCTGGAAAGCCAGAATCAGCTGGGCCCAGAACTGCCGCTTGCCCAAACGTTTGTTCCAACTCACCGCCTGAATCAACTCCATTCACCATGTATGAAACTGCAACATAACATTGATTTTCGATTGCTCGGGCCCGACAAGAAAGAAATACACGATTAAATCCAGCTAAAGTTGTTGTATAGCTAGGAACTAATATAAGTGATGCACCATTGAATACGAGACGGCGGACAATTTCTGGAAATTCACTGTCATAACAAATAGCAATACCCATTTTTCCAAACGATGTAGAAAAAATTTTTTGTTTATCACCATGTTCTAATATTTTGCAACTCTTTTCATATTGGGTAAGTTGCAACTTATCTTGAAAATTATATTCTCCATTAGGTCCAAAAAAATAGGCTCTATTCACGAATTTGTTATCAGCAATTCGCTCAATGATTGTTCCAGGTTGAATGTAAATGTGATGTTTTTGAGCTAAATTTTTGTAAAATTCAATATAGCTAGGAAGAATATCTTGCATTGCAAGAAACAATTCTTCATCGGAATTAAAACTTTTGAAAACAATTTCAATTCCTGAATATTCGGGCAATTGTAAAATATCAACATTCGCTTTTTTTACCTCTGAAACCATATTTTCAATTTTAAACGTATAACTATCCCAATCTGGGAATTTTTCTATTTTATATTGACAGCATGCAATTTTGATCATAATTTTTTTAGCCAAAAAATGACTGGCTTAGGCGATTGAGTTTCTTCATCTACTTCTTTCCATTCTATATATAAGTTTATTTCTGGATGTTTTTTATACCCAAAGCGATTCCAAATTTTATCAAGAGGAACATAATCACTTGGTTTTCTAGGATCATCTATCGGTCTTTCCACAGCAAAAAAAGTTGCTAATTTACATCCATATATTCTAGCAGCATCCTCTCTTTCTTTAAAAAAATGATGATAAATATTACGACCGCGATATGCTGGCAATAATAAGGATTCACCAAAAAGAAATATATCTTTGATATTATAATTGTTATCAATAAATGGTTTTTGAAATTCCATTATTTCTAATTCAAGAGGAATTGCTGTCGACACACCCACTACTTTATCCTGCTCAAAAACCAGTACCATGATACTTTCTGGACATGTTGTGTAAGTTTTAAGATATTCTGTTTCATAATCGAAACTGCCATCATAAAGGTAAGGATAAGATTTAAAAATCTCCATACGTAATTTGGCTAGGTCAGAAATATATGGAATAATTTCAGAACCTTTCATGCGAACAATTTTTAAATTGGTATTCATCAACTAACCTTACAGATTCAAGACATTAAATTTGGTAAGTGTAATTATTTTTGCACCTGATTCAACCAGTCATTCAAATTATAGTATGTAGTAACTCTTGATATTTTCCCATCTTTTATCGTAAAAAAAGCGCCTACGGGTAGTTTATATTATTGTCCTTTTGCTGGAGGCAAGCCTTTATCCGTTGCCAAATAAGTTCCCTCTATTATAAATTCTGCAGCTGCATGTGAACCATCCCCATTTACCATAATGATTAATTCTTTAACTGATTCTTTATAACAAGAATTCATATGTTCCATGAATTTTGAAAAAGGTTCTTTTCCTTTATGTCTACCACCTTGATTGACATCATGAATGACATCTTCACTAAGAAGATCAAAAAATTTGTTCATATCTTGATTATTAAAAGCGTCATAATATTGTTTTATAATATCTATTGTTGATTCCATTGTGACTCCTTTTCTTTATTTTATCACCTAGAGGGTTTATCGAATGATACTTTAGAGTTATTAATTATATCATAAACAAAATTCTCAGATGGTAAATCTTGATATTGTTTATTGATAATTGATAACTTGAGGTTAAGTTTTTCATTTTCAATGCCGGTCCAATCAGCAAGAGTATGAATAAAGTTTCTGAGATAATAATCTTTTTTAACAATAATGGGTGCTTTATCACTATTGGTGTCGATAAAAACTAATGGAATTTCATACGGTCTTTTATCTAATGAAAAACTTGGACCATGAATCAGATAAGGACTTTCTTTAATAGGCCGCAAACCATGATCAGAAAAATAAACAATTTTACCACCATAATTTTTAACTTTATCAGTGATTTTCTTTAATAATAAATCAGTATAACGAATCGAACTATCATAGTAATCAATCGATTCATTTTCACTAAAAAAATATCGGTATGGAGTTCTATGTTGAAAAATCTGATGAGAACCCATTAAATGTAAAAAAATTACTTTTTTAGTTCCAGTATCTTGTAATGCTTTATCTAAATAAGGTAATAATATTTCATCAAAATTATTATTATCATCGCGAACGAACATTTTATTTTGTGCAAGATTAGCAATTTTTGAAGTGCTATTACTATAATTTCCATAAAATTCTTGGTTTGAAATCCAGTAAGTTTTAAATCCTGCATTATGCAACAAATGAATTATATTGAGTGAATAATTAGGAATATTCTCTTGGTTTAAAGTCAAAAAACGTGGAATTGATTCACGGGTAATAGCAGCAGGACTAATAGCACCATCAATTATTGTTACACCTTTCATTTTTTCAAGATAAGGAGTTGTTAAACGGCTATAACCATAAACTGACATGTGACTTTTAGATGCAGACTCACCAATTACAACAATATATATGCCATTTTTACCTGAATAATTAATTTTTCCCCATTGATTTTCAATTGATTTTTTAACGTAATAAGCTTCTTTCAGATAAGTTCCTGTGCCTATGACAAAATCGAAAACAATAATCTTTTTTAAAGTCATTTCAATTCGATTAAAACAACCAGCAAAATAATCATTAAATGATTTTATTATTATTTTATCACGAAAGCCATTCGCTAATAACAATGATAAACTAAATACTAGAATAAATTTGGGAGAATTTTTAAAATCACCGTATTTACTAATAAAAAAACTTATGACAAATAAAATTGTAAATATGTACACCAAAATCGGTGATTTAAAAGATTGAAAAAATTCTCTAGCTTCGTTTGAATTTGTTTCGAAAATGGATGCGATTTCAGCGAAGGAAAATGTGTTTTTATAAATAACTGCGTGCGAAAAACTGAAAAAAATAAATAAAGTGATAATGAGTAAGAGAAAATACTTTAAAACCCTGAAACGAATTGTATTTATTAAATAAAATAATCCTGCAATTACTAAAGTGTTACATACACCAACAAAGAAAAAACGTAAGTGAAGATTTGAATAAAATGCATAACCAAAGCCAATGCTGGACAAAAGAAGATAAAAAATTATGTTGTTTAAATTGAATTTGGGTTTTTTTAATAACCAACATCTAAGCATGCAAATTATTCCTCGTACAGGTTGAATATTGTCCTGTTGATTAATTAGATGTTGACAATTATAGACTAATTTTGAACATATACAATGTGAATGATCATTTAGAGATCTTTATGGTTTGTTGGTTCATCAAAGATCAAGACATTATGTTTTTCCAAAAATAATTTGGCCATAACTAATCGTGCAGATTCACCACCACTTAACATCGATATTTCTTTTTTACATCAGCGCCTCGAAATAAGCCCTGTCCAGATTAAATTTTCACCACCCCGTCACATAACGGCATCAGAAACAAACTATTTGATTTAAGTTTGAGCTAATAAGTGTTAGTCTACCGCTTAACTTTTGAAATAGAGGCGATATAAAGACATGAACCACGCTGATTCTGGTCATAAAACAGCTAATCAAACTGACCTTGAGCAACCTTTCTCAAGCTTACCCTTGCGAGAGTCGCTTTTAAAAAACATCTCTTCTTTGGGTTACGAAACCATGACTCCGATTCAAGTACAAAGCCTCCCCATCATGCTCAAGGGTGAGGATGTCATTGCAAAAGCCAAAACTGGAAGCGGAAAAACAGCGGCTTTTGGTCTGTCTTTGTTAAACCATTTGAATGCCGAAAATTTTGCAGTACAAGCATTGATTCTGTGCCCAACACGTGAATTAGCTGAACAAGTCAGTCAAGCATTACGTCGTTTAGCGCGTCTCATGCCGAATGTCAAAATCCTGAATTTGTCGGGTGGCATTCCAATGAAACCTCAGTTAGATTCATTAAGACACGGCGCGCATATTATTGTGGGCACACCGGGTCGTGTACTAAAACACTTAGGTAAAGAAACATTATCGCTACATAAGTTACAAACCTTAGTATTAGATGAAGCAGATCGTATGCTTGATATGGGATTTTTGGATGATATCAAAGAGATTGTATCTGCATGCCCGAAACGACGACAAACTTTATTATTTTCTGCGACCTATCCTGATGAAATTAAAAAACTTAGCAAACAATTCATGCAACATCCGAAAGAAGTATTTGTCGAAGCATCACACACACAACATGATATCGAACAACGTTTTTATGAAGTCAGTACTCAAGCAAATAAATTTCCGCTGTTAAAAGCGTTATTACTCCATTACAAACCCAGTTCAACATTGATTTTTTGTAACACGAAACAACAAACCGCTGAGTTATCAGATAAGCTAGTAGAAGCTGGATTTAGCTCGCTTGCCTTAAACGGCGATATGGAACAAGCAGAACGTCATCAAGTCATTATTCGTTTTGCAAATCAAAGTTGTTCTATTTTGGTAGCAACAGATGTTGCTGCACGTGGTCTTGATATTAAAGAATTGCCGGCCGTTATCAATTACGAAATAGCCTTTGATCACGATGTACATATTCATCGTATTGGACGAACCGGTCGTGCTGGTAACAAAGGGTTGGCGTTAAGTATAACAATTCCATCAGATGCACCACGCGTTTGTTTGATAGAAGAAAATTTATCTCACCCTATTGTATGGGGAAATATGAGTGAACTAACAAATTCTGATTCTACAACTTTTCAACCTGACATGGTCACTGTATGTTTAGACGTAGGAAAAAAAGATAAAATTCGTCCTGGTGACATATTAGGTGCATTAACAAAAGATGGTAATTTGCCAGGCGATGCAATTGGAAAAATTGACATTGCAGTATTGTGTTCGTACGTTGCAATACATCGTAATCAAGTAGATAAAGCTTATCGATATTTGCAAAATGGAAAATTAAAAGGCCGCAAGGTGAATGTAAAAAAGCTGAAATAAAATTTTTAAATTTATTAAAATAGAAAATGATATGGATAAAATGAATGGATAAAATTTTAATTTTTACAGATGCTGCAATATGTTCCAAACCTCACAAATAAAAAAATGTTTTGGAATCAATGAAGTAGTTCTTAGATAAGATGCCGAATTAATGATGTGATTAGTCCATTCATGTTATAATTCTTATAAAGGATATTAATCTTTTACACAGATGGAGTTAAATTATGACTTCAAATAATGGTTCATGGGTTATCAACACAAATTCAAATACTTGCCGCATCTATCAATATCACAGACCTGATCAATTAACTTTACTAAAAGAACTTAGTCATCCGGAAAATAAATTGCGAGATATTGACTTAACTTCGGATAAACCCGGTCATTATAAAACAGGTAGTACAACCCATGGTGCATATGCACAAGCTTCCGATCCCAAAGAAATCAAAATCGATGAATTTTCAAGAGAAATAGCTAAAGAATTGGATCATGGTAGAAATACGCAAGCCTACAAAAAACTCATTATTATTGCACCGCCGCATATGAATGGTCTTTTAAATCAACATATCAATAAGCATGTCAAAGAATTGGTAGTACATGTCTTTGAAAAAGATTTAATAAAATTACCTGACCGTGAATTATTAGCTTATTTGCAAGCTAATATTTAAACTTTCAGAATGTGACTATGCACTTGATCAATAGGATTTTTTTCCACTGATGTCATCACTGATTCTCTTATCTTGGCAACAGGGGAAATATATTTATGCTGTTCCTGTTGGCATTCATATTTTAAAAAGATCTCGTCGTGATTTGGATGACCGGCAATTTTAATCCCTTCATAAGTATCATATTCTATTGATGGCACCCATTTTAACCAATAACTTAATCAACATTGACGAAATCATTGCAGCTCAATTTTCACGAAAGAGCTTGCAATCAAGCAGGTAGGATAAATACACTTATTTTGAACAGATACAGTTTATGTAACTATTGAAGAAGGTGATAAAGATGGTTTTTTCTTTTCCATTTTATCCGGAGCAAATTTAGTTAATGCGTTTAGCAACATTTCATTTATTTTAGTCAATTCTGCATGCATAGTGCCCCCCTTTATTATGTTAGGTATTCTCTTTTCAATGACATTTTTCAATTTGAGCATACTAATAATTGGATCCTGGGCTTGACGATCAAAATGAGAAAGTAATTCTTTTGCTAAAGTATGATGATGCTTAAACATACTATTTAATCCAAACAATCCACTATAAATATAACTTCCCATCGATTCTCTTACTTTTTTCTCAATTTCTGCATAAGCATAAGCCAAGCCCTTTTTTTCAGTTATTTCCATTTGTTCTGACAAATCAGCAAAAGCTTTGTCAATAAGCGCTTCTGTAAATGTGATATTTTGTTTGTTTAAATCTATTTTTAAATCTTCTGCAATCTTTTTCCCATGTTTAAAAAAGAAAGCAGCAAAATCAGGAATATTCGCTAACTTATTTTCAAATTGTTCGATTCTAAGACGTTGATCAGCGGACAATATACCGATCAGTGGTTTCGACTCCAAATGACATTCTTCTCGCATATGTTGTTTAGCGATATTTTTATATATTTCTGAATTGGTAAGAATATATTTTGTTAGTGTTGCAAATTTATGATGAATAAAAACAGGATTTTTTTCTAATTTTTGATAGAGGGCATTAACTTCGTCGGGATAAGCATTAATGAATAACTGGGGAAAATAAAAATTAATTGTCGAACTCACAGAATCTTTTAAAAATCGAGTCGATTTTGTTGGCCAATAAAATGGACAAGCATCTTTGATATTGGGAAATTCAATAATATCTCTAGTCGTTACTCTGAAAGTATCTTGAGATGGTTTCCTAAAATAAATTAATGTGTCATCCTTAAAATAATAAAGAAAATCCCACATAGACATGTCAAAATCAATACGAAATCCGAATTTGGATAAATTATTTCGGTGTAGATCATCTTCTTTAAAAATAAAACTCGATGTCAAACCAATTGCTGTTCCTTTGATAATTCTATAATTTTTTAGTTCTTTATTGGCTGGATGTGTATGACCCGCAGTTAATGAAGCTTGCAAAATTTGATTTTTAAAGTTACTCAAGTTATCTAGAGTAAAAGGTTTTGGAGCAGGAAGCGAAGTAATCTCAATATCACGAACAATTTCACCTTTAGGGGTTATGACTGTATATGCAATATGATTGTTTATTTCTCGCACATACAATTTATTCTGCTTTAGCTCTGCGCCATCAGTCATTAAAGATAGTTCATATTCTTGATAAAAATCGTTAATTTCTGCTTTGATAGCCTCGCTTTTATCTTTTAAGTTCTTAATTTTGGATTCTGATGATTTATAAAGTTCTGCTCGTTTGAGCATTCTAGCGATTTTTGCGGCTTCTTCCTCTTTGCTCCTCAGCTTTTCATCTAATTTTTCTAATTCTTCGATGGATGTTTTAAATTCCATTTGCAAATCGCATTCTTTTATTGGATCCGAAGCAATAGATTTAAATTCAGGATTTTCTTCAGAAATGACTCCGATATACTTAAAATTTTCATCATATACTGCATAAGTCT
>JANWKO010000148.1 GCA_025451335.1 Gammaproteobacteria bacterium | reverse complement strand
TTCTTACGTTTAAGGTACCACGAATCATTCATTGATAATTTTTGAATGAATTCAACCTCTGCCTTTGAAGTTGATTCGTTAGCTATTTTTTTGGCTACAATCAAGTTTGGAATTGTTTCATGTAGTTTTGCATTATTTAATCCAAAAACTAATTGAACTTCGCGAAGAAATCGATCGGCATAAGCATTTGCTTGGTAACCTGGAAATCCGTAGGAATTAACAGTCGGTTTATAACTTCCTTTAAGAGGGCCTTCCCCTGGCCAAACTTTGAAATAGGCCACTCCATTTATAGTTAAGGACTCTTTTAATGTACATATATGCGCTAAACGAACTTCAGGTTCAGGTATGACATTTAAAACTGCCATGGATGTAGCTGCATCTACTTTTTTATTAGTAACTGAGTATCGGATATTCATATTATGTGCTTTTGACCGGTTATAAGGATCCCAAACCAACAAATCGATATCCCTGGATTTCATATAATCGTGACAATAATCATATTTACCACCGCCAACATCTAATACTCTTTTTACCGTCTTATCAAACTTCAGGTCAGCAAAGGCATCTACTCCACAAGTATTCTCACCAACTTCAATATTTTTCATGTCGGGATCAGTATTTTTATCGTTATTAGTTTCGGCTGAAGTAATTTCTTGCCCTAGGGTTTTCCAGGCGCTTGATTGAAGAATATGAAAAATTTTTTCTGAATTTACGGTATGTATAAGATATTCATTAAAATAAAAATGTTCATATGAACGCATATTGCTCTTGAATGTGAAAATTCGATTGCCGGAAACATCCATTTTAACATAGCATTGGAGCATTAGCTATTTTATGGTAAGTTTTTTGAGCCAATCATCACATTATGACTAACCTTATTTATGTTGAAAAATAAATAAAATGTTGTTCCTTTCCAGTCGGTGTCATAAGATGTGTTTCGAATTGCCTTTTTAATAAAAGAAATTTATCTCTAATTTCATTCTGTATGAATGAACAATCGAATTACGGAGTTCAGACTTCTACGTTTTTAACGATTATCTTTGGCAAAAGCTGCAATGACTGCCTTACCGCCAGATTAGGTAGAATGTGTGAGGGCATCTATTGGCAATTCTTATTTTTGCATTTAACAGAGTCAAATTAAGTATTTTTGAAAAAATGTTTTTATTAAATTTATTTCAAAACTTTTTGAACAATAACCAATATAATTATCCGGTCGAATAATAAAAATCGCATTATTTTTCACGCCATACCGTTTGTGAACGGCAGCATTTTCATCGATTATATTATTTTTAAAGTCTTTTAATTTTTGTGTCAAAATAATATGAATTTTAATCAAATCAGAGTAAGTTTTACTTAACCATTGCTGTGTTTCTTTTATTTTTTCTATGGCTTCATTAGATGCTGATAACCCGGTAAATAATAAAATGTTATGTTGCGTATTTCGTAAATGATCATAAAGGCGTGTCGCTTGATCAATCAATACATCAGGGGCACGTTCACCTTGCCGAGGTGATTTTGTACTGATGCATTCATGATAATCAATTACAGGGCTATTTTTGTATCTAATATCAAGTTGTTCAATTTGATCAACTATTTTTTGTTCTGTTTTTTTGTCATGGGAAATTTTATCGCAAAAGTGATGTAATTTAATTGAAAATGTTTTGTCAAATAAAGACATATTTGTGAGTTGTTCGGTTTGTTTGACGACTTTACATATGACTGGATACCGCTCCGATTGATAACTATCAAGTAAAGATGATTTTGCTTTCCCCTTAATAACGAGAGCAAGTTTCCACGCTAGGTTATACGCATCCTGCAGTCCTGTATTCATCCCTTGGCCACCTACAGGAGAATGATTATGCGCTGCATCTCCGGCTAAGAATGTTAAACGGTCGCGCATATGATCTATTATGTTACTGTGTATCCAAAAAGGCGAAATCCATGAAACATCATTAACAGTATATTTACCATGAGAACGCTCGCGAATAATATCCGTGGCTTCATGGGAGTATAATGTTTTTCTTGCGCCTTCTTGATATACATTAGCCGTTATACGATATTTGTTAGATTTCAATGGAGTAATAGCAAGTATTGTTCTTTTATCAGGAAATTCTGCCCCTTTGTCAAAAAATACATGAATTTCATTTTTTGATAGAGATGATGACATTTTTGCATCTGCTACTAGGAATTGTTCCGGTAAATCATGGCCTGGAAATAAAAATTTCCCAGTCGAACGAACTGCACTGCCCATACCACCACAACCAATCAACCAATCACTCGTTATGGTTTCTATTTTGCCATCAAGATGTTTTATTGTAGAAATAACTTTATTTTCTTCTTGTGCAGCTTCAATAAATTCTAATGATCTTTCTACATGACTTTTTAATTCTTTTAAATATTCGTTTAGCAGCTTTTCGGTTTCACTTTGCGGCAACATCAAGACAAATGGATAAGTAGAATCGATTTGATCCAAAGGAATTTTAAGTAAGTGTTTGCCACTCGCATACAAATTAATTGCATTACAAGCATGGCCTATATTGAGAAAACGATTAACAATGCCTAAATGATCTAATATTTCAATAGTTCTTGTTTGTATCCATGTTGCATTTGAGCATGAAGTTTGTTCGGGTTTTTTATCAATAATTCGAAATTTAATCCCATGACGAGCTAATTCACAAGCCATCATCAATCCGGTAGGTCCTGCACCAATAATAAGTACCGGTAAATGATTGCTCATATTAATTCCCTTTTGAATTATGGTTGGTCTTTCTCGTCAAAACCTAATTTATATCCAAAAACTAAAACACCGCCGAGATAATTGGAGTAAATGAGACCAATAACAGCGATCGTCGATATAATCATTTCTAATGATGTTGCTAAACCAAAATTGGGATATTGTTTTACCCTAAGACCAAATATAATGCTGAACAAAATGAGCCAGGTAACGTTCAACAAAGCATGAAGCGAAGCTTTATTCCAAGCTGGGTGCGTAGAAGATAAACGAGAATAATCCATAGCACCAACAAAAGCTGCTGCCATCCCTAGTAATATGCCAGCAGCAATACAATAAAACGCGGCACAAGCCAAACAAGTGTTTTGCATAATAATTGATAAAATATCAAATACCAAACTAATAGGAAAAAGTGCAGAAGGAAAGTGAACAAGCATAGAATGGATCGGATGGCCTGCTATTCTAGCTCGCTTCAGATCACTAAAAAAATGTGACATGGATGCTACTGTAAAACATAAATGATCAACACTATTAGCCCTGCTACTGCAAGGAGGGGATGTAACATAGCTAACAATTTAGGAATCGGTTTATTTCTCATATCAATCGTAAACAACGTCAAACCGCCAAGTGCTGCTAGGATAAATAAAACTACACTCGTGATAAGAAGTGAGGAAGCACCTTGCATAACCATATTGATTATGACGAGTATCAAAGCAATCGCTGCTAATGGACCGTGTATAAAAACAATGGGTTTTGGAGTAGGTTTATTTTTTAAAATAGCAGTTAAAATAATCAAGCCAAATATTGCTGCAATAATGAACAATACGATTGCCGAAATTAACATATAATCTCCATATTATGTAATTCATTTGTTAATCTTTGCGCATCCTTTACGCATCAATTAACAATATTATATATTCATGAAAAATGCAATGTAGCCCTAGATTTAATAATTATATTAATCTTTCAAACCTCCGTTTATAATGGGCATACATTAGTCATCTGTCGCGAAATATTAAGTAATTTAAAAGGATTGTTAATGATCGATCTTTACTATTGGATGATACCTAACGATTATAAGATTATAATTTTTCTCGAAGAATCTGGGTTGCCATATCGACTTTTTTCCGCAAAATCAGACAGTCATGACAAACTCGCACTCGATTTTTTACGCACATCCCCAAATAACAAGATTCCTGTCATTGTTGATCACACACCAGCTGATAATACTGAACCATTATCTTTGTTTGGATCAGGAGCAATTCTTTTATATTTGGCTGATAAAATTGCAAAATTTATTCCACAGAATCTGAGAGATCGTAACAAAATAATAGAATGGTTATTCTGGCAGGAGGACTGTCTTAGTTCTCTAGCAGATCAAACCTTTTACTTTATTCAAACCGCATCTGAAACAGATCAGCATGCTATCAATCATTATGTCAAAGAAACTGTTCGACTTTATGCAATTCTAGACAGACGATTAGCAAGTCGAGAATTTATTGCTGATGAATATTCAATTGTTGATATGGCGTCATATCCATGGATAGTCCCACATAAACGACTAGGCCAAAATTTAGAAGTCTTTCCGAATTTAGAACGTTGGTTTGAATCGATGCGGTTACGCCCTGCAATTCAGCTTGCTTATGCGAAAATACAAGCGATAAAGAATGAATTCAAACTAAATTCTGATGTTGAAATCAGCAAGGATTTTGAGAACTTACGTCGTAATAAAAAAATAAAATCAAAAACGGTTATATTGTAAGAAAGGATGGAGAGAATGAATGACAGTGCCCTAGACTCATTTCATTCATGTAGTAAAAATATGTTCAAAACATAATTAAATAGCGTGTTTCATAAGGATATGTAAGATGGGTAATTTAACCCAAGATACGTTCAATGCAAATGTGGATTCAGATCCTGTTTCAAATGCTCTTAAATGGATTTTATTAATAACAGCGATCATCTCCTTTGTTGCTATTGGTTGGGGCACTTATAAAACCTATCAACAAGCACCGCCATTACCCCAACAATTTGTAACTTCTTCTGGTCAAATCGTCATGACACAAGATGATATTGTGTCAGGAAAAGCGGGATTTCAGCGCGCTGATTTGATGGATTATGGTAGTTTGTATGGAATGGGTTCTTATTTTGGTGAAGATTACACTGCAAAATATTTAGTACGTTTAGGTCGTCTTACAGAAGATAAAATAGCTCGACAACGTTTTGGGAAATCTTTCTCAGAACTTGCAGAAGGAGATCAATACGTTGTTCGAAAAAATATGCAACAAGTTTTACAACAAATTGATCTTAGTGGTGATCGTGCAATATTACCAGAAACTGTAAGCAAATCGGTTTCACAACTTCAGTCTGAGATATCACAATCACTCCTTAAGCATGATTTTGAAACTGGTTATACTAAAGCATATAGCTTAGATAGTCAGAGCGCATTACAAACCGCCGATTTCCTTATTTACTCATCTCTCACTACTATTGTTCATCGACCTGGAACAGATTTTTCTTATACCAATAATTGGCCATATGAACCCACCATGGGCAACATTCCAACTCCAAATACATTTTATTGGACATGGGTATCATTTTGTTTTGTATTTTTTGGCTTTGGTGCCGTGTTGTATATTTATCATCGTTATCTCAGCGCACCCGATACTGCTCCAAGAACGCCTGTATTACTAGGCTTTGCGCCGCTGACTTCAAGTCAGAGAAAAGTCGGCCAATACTTTGTTATTGTTGCTCTCGTTTTATTAGCACAAATCGGTGTAGGTTCAATTTTGGCGCATTACTATACAGAACGCACCGGATTTTATGGAATTAATATTAATGCATTTTTACCGTTTAATTTCCTACGTGATGTCCATATACAAACCCCCATTGTTTGGATAGCACTTTCTTGGATCAGTTCTGCCGTTTTTCTTGCACCTATTATTAGTAAAAAAGAAGCGAAATGGCAGGGCTTTTTTGTAGATCTTTTATTTTGGGTCACCCTTTTTGTCGTTGGGGGCGCAATCATTGGCGATTACTTAGGGATTATGGGTTTAGTTAATCAATCATGGTTTTGGATTGGCAATCAAGGCTTATCCTATATACAGCTTGGTCGATTGTGGCAAATCGGTTTTTGCGCAGGACTTTTTCTGTGGAGTTTTATTATTTTTAGAGGAATGTGGCCAACGTGGAATCGATTAAAAACAGCCACCGTTGAGTTTTGGACTGGACGAATTAGATTAGAACATCTTTTCTGGGCCAGTACGATCAATGTTGCAGTATTGTATTGTTTTGGAATGATTCCTTTAACAGGCATTGAAAAATCGTTCACGATTACTGATTTTTGGCGCTGGTGGGTAGTTCATCTTTGGGTAGAACAATCTTTTGAATTTTTTGCTGCCTGCGCAACAGCTTATCTTTTAATGGGAACAGGATTAGTTTCACGTCTTCTTGCAGAACGAGCCATGTTATTTGAAACGATTCTTATTTTTTTAGGCGGGGTAATTGGTACAGGACATCATTGGTATTGGACTGGGACACCTGATATGTGGGTACCACTCGGTTCAATGTTTTCGTTTATTGAAGTACTACCACTCGTTCTTCTGATTATTGATGCAATTGAACATCGCCAATTAATTAAACGACATGGATCATTTACTTACAATTTAGCTTATCTCTATATTTTAGGCGCATCATTTTGGAATTTTGTTGGAGCAGGGGTATTCGGTGGTGGCACACTCAATGCACCCCTTATCAATTATTATGAACACGGAACTTTTTTAACGTTGAATCATGCTCATACTGCCTTATTCGGCGCGTTTGGGCTACTAGGTATTGGATTAATTTATTTTTGCTTACGGTATGCAGCAGGCGATCGATTACCCTGGAGTGATCGATTAGGCACTTGGGCATTTTGGTTATATAACGCTGGCGTTGTATTGTGGATAATTTTGAATTTTTTCCCTATAGGTTGGTCACAATTGATGGATGTTTATGAACATGGTTTTGCACATGCAAGAAGTCTTGAATTTTATAATAAGACATTAATATGGCAATGGCTACGATTACCAGGGGATGTCGTGTTTGCTATTGGTGCATTATTGATGGCGTATGATTTTATTATTAAATTACGTCCATTTTTTCCGAAATTTTTTAATGCACAAATTGAAGAAAATAGTTTAGAAAAAGCATCATAAAATTTTAAATGTGGAATCTAGGTAAGAATCTCGATTGATAAGCTATCAGGATTCCAAAACTGATTTGTTAGTATGAATAACTCAGTGTAGACTTTTTTCTAAATTTCTCAACAGAGCCCTATGTCTTGAGTATTAATTTATCGATCATGTTTGACGGAGTAACAAATGGGAATGGATGCTACTACATACTTTATGCAGCGTGCTATAGAACGTTTAAATATTTCTGAAAATTTAGCAAAGAGTTTAAAACTACCTCATCGCGTTATAAAAACAGAAATCACTTTTTTATTAGATAATGGAAAATTAGTCAATTATAATGGGTATCGTATTCAACATAATAATGCTTTAGGTCCCATGAAAGGTGGATTGCGTTATCATCCTACAGTGAATGAAGATGAGTTAACATCCTTAGCTTCATTGATGACTTGGAAAACATCGCTATTAGGTTTGCCCTTTGGCGGCGCTAAAGGAGGCATATCTTGTGATCCCACAACTCTTTCATCCAGTGAATTAGAACGATTGACTAAGACTTTCATTGACAAAATTAAAGATTTGATTGGTCCTTCCAAAGATATACTCGCACCCGATGTAAATACTAATTCTCAAACAATGGCCTGGATAATGGCTGAATATTCAAAAACAGTGGGGTTTAGTCCTGGCGTAGTAACAGGAAAACCTGTTTTTCTTTATGGCTCAGAAGGACGAGAAGCAGCAACTGGAAATGGAGTTGCCATTGTAACTGAAAAATTATTATCACTGGATAAGAAACAATTAAATGATACACGCATTGTTATTCAAGGTTTCGGAAATGTTGGTTCGCACACTGCACAAGCTTTGTATGAAAAGGGAGCAAAAATTATAGCTGTCTCTGATGTAAAAGGAGGCATTTTTCAAAAAAACGGTATTGATATACCTGCATTAAAAAAACACGTAGCTAAAACAGGAAGTGTGATTCATTTCCAAACGAGTGATGCCATTACTAATGCGCAATTATTAGCAACCGAATGTGATGTACTCATTCCCGCAGCCTTAGGCAATGTTTTTGATAAGGAAAGTGCTAATACTGTTAATTGTCAATATATTATTGAAGCTGCTAATGGTCCTACTTTACCGGAAGGAGACGAAATCTTTAAAAATCGAGGAATAAAAGTTCTGCCCGATATTTTAGCTAATTCGGCAGGTGTAACGGTTTCTTATTTTGAATGGGTTCAAAATATTCAAAAATTTAAATGGACACTTGAGCAAGTCCAGTCACAACTTAATACTTTTATAACCAAGGCTTTTGACAATGTTATTAATATAGCCAATTCCCAAAAATGTTCATATAGAGAAGCCGCATTTTTAATTAGTATTAAACGTGTTTTGGAATCTTCACAAGCGCTAGGATTATAGAACAAAATTGAGATTTTTTTCGTGCATAATGGGTACAAAAATTTTTAGATCAGCCTATTATCACAGTAGATTAGTTGAGAATATAGTATCATCTATGCCCAACCTTTATACGATAGGACATTCGACACATACTCTTCAGGAGTTTCTTGATATATTGCATGCATATCAAATTACGCACATCGTTGATGTGCGTACAATTCCAAAATCTCGTCATGTCCCATGGTTTAATGAAAATGAATTAAAAAAATCGCTTCGCAAAAATAAAATTGCTTATACCCATTTATCCAAACTAGGTGGTTTACGTCGAACGAGTAAAAATTCCATCAATATGGGGTGGCATAATGCAAGTTTTCGTGGCTACGAAGATTACATGCAAACAGCTGAATTTTTCGAAGGTTTGAAAGAACTAAATGAGCTAATAAAGAAAAGTAAAAATGTCGCAATCATGTGTGCTGAAGCAGTACCATGGCGATGTCATCGATCTCTTATTGCGGATGCAGAAATCATTCGTCATTTTACTGTTTGGGAAATAATGAGTAAAACCTCAGTGCGCGCACATACATTGACTGATTTCGCAGTGGTGAATAGAAAAAAAAGACCCATTCAAATTTATTATCCCAAGATAATCAAAAAATAATAAATTTTAAAGTAGATCTTTAGCATGCATGCATTTTGAAATGGCGCCTATTTTTAATGAACTTGCAATCATTGTAGCTTTATCCGTGATCAATTGCGCTTCTTCGGCAGGCAAATATTTAAATGCTTCTTCTTGAAAAAGCGTAAGCCAACGAGTGAAATGTGCTTCTGTTAGATTTGTTTTTTCTCCAAGTATCACGTGTTTTCGATAAGCATTACTATGATATTCATTTGTTTTTAACATAATGCTATTCCAAAACTGACAAATCAAAGGTATATGATGATCCCAGTCTACTTTTGCAATATCATTAAAAATAGGTCCTAACATTTCATCATTTCGTACTTTTTGATAAAAATGAATGACTAATTGTTTTATATGTTCTTTTGTGAGCTGAGTCATGAGTTTTTGATACTGTTTAGATCAAGATGATTAGTAATCTGTTTTATCAAAGCAGTTTTGCTACCTTCTGCTAACGTATATTGATCCAAAACGCTAAAAAATGCTTCCATGCCCTGATACAGTATTCCCTTTAAACGACAAGCATTGGTAATAACGCAACGATTTTTTTTTTCATTAAAGCATTCAACTAAATTAAAATGGGGCTCTGTTTTACGAACAACTTCTCCAATGGTAATTTCATCGGAATTCCTGGCTAGTTTGATTCCCCCGCCTTTTCCTCTGGTGCTAATAATAAATCCTAACTGCGCGAGACGATGTACAACTTTTACGAGATGATTTTTAGAAATTTCATAAAAATCAGAAATTTCTGTAATGGTGGCAGCATCTTTCGGCATTTGGCTTAAATAAAGCAAAACGCGTAGAGAATAATCTGAATAAAGGGTTAATTGCATTTTCAATATCTCTTTATGTCTATCACTTGACAATATGATTTTCCAATCATAACATGTATTTCAAATACATGTTAGAACCTAGGGGGACATAATACCAAATATTAAACATTGAGGCTTGAAAAACCAGTCAGAAGTAACACTTTTTGTACTCACGGTTTTATAAACATCATCAAAAAGGCGACATATATGAATACCGAAGCTATTAATAAATCTAAAAAATTAGTGATTAATCGTAATGGGTTAAAAGTAGTTAGATTAAATTTGGCAAGAAACGAAACAATTCCAGAGCATTCCACCGATGCTGATGTGGTTGTAGTTGTACTGCATGGAAGAGGAGTTTTTTATACGAATAGTCAGCCAAACATCATAAAAAAAGGAGATGTGCTCGATCTACGACCTGGCACGCTCCACGCAATTACTGCTATGACAGATTTAGAATTAATTGTGAATCATATGCAACTTAAAACAGATCAAATCGAAATTAATTGTGAAAGCGGATCATGTTCTCACGATTAATAGTAATAACTGCTCTTTTATGGGCAGGAATGATATTGGGCATTTCATTTTTAGAAAGTTGGGTAAAATTTCGAGCGCCCACTCTGACTAAAGCAATTGGCTTAGATGTTGGACGCACGGTTTTTAACTCTTTCCATCAAGTGCAATGTATTTTATTGATGGTGATAATACTCAATAGCCTCTTTATAAAATTGACAGTAATTAATTGGCTGATTGTGGGAATATTAACAATCATTTTTGTTCTTCAGCTAGTGTGGCTGTTTCCCACTTTAAACCAACGGGTCAATGTTATTTTAGCAGGAAGAAAACCTAAGAATTCACATGCTCATAAAGTATATGGAATCTTTGAAATAGGTAAATTTTTAGTTCTTATTGATTTTAGCATGAGGTTAATGCTTTAAAAATGACATTCACTGAGTTAGGTTACTATAAATGATAACCCATTTAAAATGGCTAAGTTAAAAATACACAGGAAAAAAGATTATGCATCTTGATCATCTTGATCCACTTATTTTATCGCGCTTACAGTTTGCATGGGTTATTGCTCTTCATATTTTGCTACCCGCATTCACCGTTGGGCTTGCCTCTTTTATCTCAGTGCTTGAAGGCATTCATTTTTTTACCGGACGCGAAATATATTTCCGTATCTCAGTCTTCTGGACGAAAATTTTTGCGATTTCTTTTGGTATGGGCGTTGTATCAGGTATTGTGATGCCATTTCAATTCGGCACAAATTGGAGTCGTTATGCTGATGCGACTGCAAATGTCCTTTCACCTCTCTTCGCATACGAGGGTCTAACGGCATTTTTTCTCGAAGCTTCATTCCTTGGCGTGCTCTTGTTTGGTCGTCATCTGGTTCCACGTTGGGCACATTTTGTAGCTGCATTAATGGTGGCTTTAGGTACGCTT
>JANWKO010000147.1 GCA_025451335.1 Gammaproteobacteria bacterium | reverse complement strand
CATGAACCCAAACTTATTAATAGCGTAGATTTGCGCGATCATCTTAAAAGATTTCTGCCTGAGTATATGATACCTGCTGCGTTTGTCGGCTTGGAAAATTTTCCTCTTAATGCCAATGGAAAATTAGATCGTCATGCATTACCAAGTCCTATGCGTCAGAGTAATACGACTTTCGTGTCATCTTCTTCACCGGAAGAAGAAAAAATTAAAAATATTTGGTCTCAAGTTTTAAAAATTGAAAATATTGGAATCGATGATAATTTTTTTGAATTGGGCGGAAATTCATTACATAGCATAAAAATTTTAGCCGAATTAAAAAACTGCTTTAATAAAGAAGTATCTATTGCTGAACTTTATCGTATTCCAACTATTCGCGGTTTAGCAAAACTCCTTGAAACTTTTCCCGATGTAAGCAATTTGATTTGTCAACAGCAACCACCCAAGCAAATAAATTTTTTATCTGAGGCACAATATAATTTATGGTTGCTTAATAAATTTTTCCCGCTGTCCACGTCGCTGAATATTGTAACTGTCAAGCGTTTGCAGGGGAGGGTCGATAAGAAAATATTCAAAGAAGCATTGCATCATGTTTTAAAGAAATATCCTATATTATCTTTACATATTAGTCGTTTTTTTCCAATACAAAATCAGCATGATGTTAGTTTGTTGCCTATTACTAATTATGATTTTCAAAATTTTACTTCAATTGAACAAGAGAAAAAATTAGTAGAATCTAGAAAGCAATTAAAGCGTTATCAAAATTGGCAAAAAGGATGCCCACTTTTTGCCATACGTTATTTTGATCTTGGTAATAATTTATCAGAAATTCATTTTTGTATATCTCATATTGTCTCTGATCTCTTTTCTATTGAATTAATTTATTTTGATTTATCTCATTATTATCTATCTCAGAAGATTGAACAAAATAATATTCATTATTTGTCTTATATGGGTGCTAAGCAAAATAAAATACATGCAACTTTAGAAAGAGACATCGTATTTTGGCAGCGGTATCTTCAAGATACTTCATCTTTTGGTGTGCCATTTGATGTAGTAATGAAACCTGTAGAATGCAATCAAATATCTTGTGAGACTCTGGTAACCTTTCCCGAAGAGTTGTTAAATAATTTGCAAATAATATGTAACAAAAATAATGTCAATATAACAGCAGCAATCAGCGCGGCAGTTGCAATGGCATTAGGGAAATATAGCTCTTCTGATGCGCAAAAATATAGAACGATGACATTTGTTCGTGGCAGAATGCATGCCGAAGAGGATAATATAGTCGGTAATTTTGCTCATGGAATTGTGATGAAATTTAGCGTGGATGGTAGTCCAACTTTAATGGAATTAGCAAAGCGCATCCATCAATCAGTGATTAATACGGAAGAGTATCAAAATTGTTTTGCTTGTGTAAAACATTCTTTGCCAAAGGAATTCTCTTTAAAAAACCGGCTTATTTATAAGTTAATAAAAAATACTACAAATATTTATTTAAAGGTAATTGAAATATTTTATAAGATTAAACCTGATTACGTTTTTTTCAAACAATATAGTCATTGGCTAGCCAGAACTTTCGCTTTAGGCAATTCTAAAAAAGAAATGCTGCAAGAGGTAACGGTAACTGTGAATATATTAAAAGATTTTCTGACTCCTCATGAAGAAGAAAAATTATTTGGTAATGATGTTATATATTCTGAAGAGTATGTAGGTGAGGGTATATCTATGCCAAATTCTTTAATGTTGACATTTTCTAGAAAGCAGAATCAACGTTTACTCCGGATTCAAGCGAATTTGACAGCAGATTTTCGTGAATTGCTTGGACAAAACATTCTGAAAGTACTTAAAGGTAAATAGATCCGCGGACTCTTTTATTGAAGGTGCTGAAGTTAGAAAAAAATGATTATTTCTCATAGTCACATTCAAACCACCACAATTTTCTGTAGTACCGTATTATCCTGGATTCCATCCGATGCGGGTATGTTTAAAGATACATCGCCACTTGGCACTTGGGCCAGACACTGTGTCTGTGGTTTAAACAATGTCATGGAATGCGATTCAGAAGCATAAAACTTTTCATTTGCTTTTTGCCAAAGTTTTGCATATTCACCATTAATTGCTAATAAACTTTGATGCGTGCCTTGTTCTTCAACTCGTCCTTCTTTTAATACCACAATTAAATCCGCATTTAACAACGTATCTAATCGATGAGCCACAAAAATTCGAGTAGTATCAGCAAAAGCAGCATCGATAGCTGCAGTAATGTCCTCTGAGTTACGTGAGTCGAGCGCAGAGGTGACTTCATCGCCAAGAACTAATAGTGGTTTTCTCAACAACGCTCTGGCAATCGCCACACGTTGTTTTTCACCACCTGATAAACGAATGCCACTTTCACCGACTACAGCATCTAAACCGTGTCGTATAATAAGAGAGTCTAACCCTGCGCGACTTGCAGCAATCATAATTTGCGAATCTTTGATTTCTTCTTCTATTCCGACAAGACCATAAGCGATATTTTCGCGCAAGGTGCCATCAATCAATGCTGTTTCTTGTGGAATGATAGCAATGGCTTTGCGCAAGTGTTTCACGCCTATCTTTTTTATATCGGTGCCACCAATTAAAATTTCTCCGCTTGTCGCATCATAAAAGCGGGGAATTAAGGTGATTAATGTTGACTTACCAGAACCCGAAGCGCCTACTAACCCTATTTTTTTACCAGCAGGAAGTTTTAAATCAATATCATGTAAAACATCTTCTTGCGTTTTTTTCTCACCTGCTTTTTTCTCATCTGTTATTTTCTCTTCTGATTTTTTCTCATCAGGTTTTGGCTGATAACGAAAACATACTTTACGCAATTCTAGCGTGACATCTTTTGGTAACAATTTTAATTCTGCACTGGGATGTGCATCGACTAATTTTGACGAAGTGTTAATAGCACTAATTACATCTTTCAAACCAGAAAGTGCAGAAACCAATTCTTGTGTTCCAGCCGCCAAGTTAGTGACGGGGCCAACTAAACTTCCGGCATAAGCTGCGTTGACGAGAAATTGATTTTCTGAAATCTTGCCAGTGTGTACGCCATAGGCGCCCATCATAATGACGGCTCCATATCCCATGCTAGCAATGATATTTTGTCCAAGATTAGTTTTTGCTTGGAAGGCATTAATTTTTGCATTCGCTTCTGCATCATCGTCTACGTACTTTCGAAGTTTTTTCAATTCTGCTTCTTCCGCACCGAAGATTTGAATAGTTGGAAACCGTGTTAAAAAGAAAGAAATACCTTCTCCTGCTTTGATGCCAGTTTTTAATTGATAATCACGTTTTTTCACTAAATGCGGCACCATGACAGCACTAAATGCTGAGAGGCCGATAACTGTGCCTGTCATCACTAGACCATAACTAGGTCCATTCCATTTAGCGACAAATGTGGCTGCAATGCTGGTATTAATGAGCGCAGGTGCAATTTGAATAAATCCTGCGGTCAGAATAGGACTGACGGTCATATAGGGTTTGAACGCCAAGTTGCTAGCTTTCCCTTGCGATTCATTTTCAAATTCTTCACGTGAGCGATGTAAAAATTTATCAAGATAACGAACTACTAATTTGCCCGCTGCACGGGGACCGACAGAAGAAAAGGCCCAGTTTTGCAAAGAAACAGAAACATTACTCATTGAATAACCTATATAATAAGCGCCTGCAGCTATCATAGCTGTAGTTTTTATCCCTAAGACTTGGCTATCCTGTTCATCTTGTAAATCGGCTACAGCTTGACCCCATAAAATTGGAAAGATCATGCTGCTTGTTATTTGGGTCAAAGTTGAAAATCCAGTCAAAACAAGTGGACGTAAATTTTGACGTGTAAAAGTAATAGGCGCGAGTGTAGTAATCGCTTGTGAAAAGCGATTCTCAGCGAACCTGGCTTTTAGCCTAGTAAAACACATATGCCACCTATTTGATTAATAAGTGCACATTATATACAAAAAAAATACAATCCGATAGTGGGTAAAATTACCTTATGGTAAAAAAATGTGGGATGTGTTTAAATTAATGGGCTGCATTATATGAATTTTCTTTTATTTTTCAAGTAATTAGTAAATAAGATTCGGATTGTGGATAAAATATTCCTTGTGTATCATTTTAAGGATGGGGATGAAAATCAAATTAATTTTGCTATGTTTGGCATGTGTATTTATGAGTATTAATATTTTTGCACGCATACAGAACGACAAAAATTATTTAGCAAAACCCATCGGACGATATCAAGTTGGATTTGAAAATGTAAGCTGGGTTGATAATAAAATTTGCTCAAATGATAAACATGATAATGATTGCCACAAAATTTCAGTAAGGATTTATTATCCTACAAAAGCAACGTTCCATCTCAAGCATTTTATAACCCAGCATATATAAAGGAAAAAGAACAAGAAATATTAAATAAAATACCCAATGTTCCTATAAAACAATTAGCCCAGTTGAACCGAATAAAAAGTTACGCAATCAAAAATGCCCTTATCGTTAAGCATAATAAATTTCCAGTTTTAATTTTTAGTCCTGGAGGCGGTTGTTCAGCAGATGCATCTAAGTGAGTCCGAATTCATTTGGTTGGTGCATTTGTATCTCCAATAATCCAGTGTCGTAATTTTTCAGCAAATCGGCCTTGTTTACTGAAATTTGCATAATCTGTGGGATCTATACTTATTAAAACGCGATATTCACTTAAAAAAGCATGAATTGACCAGCACTGATGCATCAGATTAAGAATTTCGTATAAATGTTCTTGTGATTCGAATTCTAGCCAAGGTTTAAAACATTCCAGTTTTATCTTTTCATAGATGGAATTAGACAATGCAAAATTTTCTTTAGCCATATGAAGACAATTAAGAAATGAAAAAAATGGATAAGTGATTGCGACTTCTCCTAAATCAATGATGGTAATTTGAAGAGAATGGGTGTCTATTAAAATATTTTTGTCGTGAAAATCAGCATGGCAAAATGTATCTTTAATATTGAAAGTAGATAATTTTTCGCAAATGGAATGTAATTGGGTCGATTTATTTTTTAAAATGATCAAATCATCTTTATTTAAACCATCTCCTATTAAAAATTCTTCCTCAGTAATTAATTCATCATATAACTTTGGCATTTTTTCTAAACGCCAATCTGGAACACCCATCTTAATAAACATTTCAATTTTATCTGTG
Organism: Gammaproteobacteria bacterium; assembly: GCA_025451335.1. GTDB lineage: Bacteria > Pseudomonadota > Gammaproteobacteria > DSM-16500 > DSM-16500 > JAJPGW01. The sequence continues at coordinate 13,481 of JANWKO010000147.1, read as the reverse complement.
GTGTTTATTTGAAGAATTGAATAATCTTTCATCATTTGAATAAAGACATCTGTCTTAAATTTATCTTTAAAAGCTTGATGAAGAGGAATACCTGAATCATACATTAAAAAACAACTTTCTTTTTCATTTACTGCAATAACGAATGGAACAGGTGCATGAAATTCTTTGAATAAACATCTATTATTTGCGGTTCACCTGATAAGGCACGAGGGACTTTTTTCAATAAAATAAATCCGCGTTGAGTATGAAAACGATAAACAGTCGACCATTCATTTTTTTGAATAATGTCAGGCTCAGGTGAAGTTATTTCATATAAACATTTTATCAATGCCGCGGTTGTTTTGTTTGCTAAAGAACCTACATGTTGGTTGCCTCAATGTAAAATTCGCTTTGCGAGATTTCGTGGAAAAGATAAACGAGATTCTATTGATAATCGTCACGTTGAAGGTAATGCATTTCATTTACTTGAAGAAGCATTAATTTTCACACAGCGACATTTACCAATTGCTAGCAGATTCGAGCCTGGGAAACTAGAAAGAATTGATGAACCACTTGTTCCTATAGATGCCTTAAGAGAAATATTTGTGAATGCTATCTGCCATAGAGACTATCGTACTACCGGAGGTAGTATCAGCTGCGCTATCTATGATGACAAAATGGAAGTTTGGAATGATGGTTCTTTACTGGAGGGATTTCAATTTTCTGAGCTTAAATTTCTTCATGAGTCTAAGCCAAGAAATCCACGCATTGCCAGAGCCTTTTATTGTCGTAAATTATTTGAGCATTGGGGTGGAGGGATTGAACTAGTTGCTAATCTCTCTCAACAGGCGGGTAATCCAGACCCTGAATTTTTTGAGCGAAGCGGAGGTTTTTGTGTGCGACTTCCATTTAAAGTATCTATGGAACCAGTTCAAATTGAAGCTGCGGTACTTTCTACCTATGGTTTAAATTCTAGACAAAAAGAAATTTTGGAATTATTGAAAAATGAGAGTTTACTTAGTGCCAGTGAAGTGCATTCAAGACTCTCGAAGCCCGCGGGTCTCAGAACTGTAAAGGGTGATTTGTACAGGACTATAAATTAATTGAATCCCAAGGCCGAGGGCGTAGTACCAAATGGAAGCTAAAGACGAAATAGTTAATCGTGCAACTAATCGTGCAGCAATCGTGCAATACTCCCCTCAAGGTTTATGTAATAAGGTAAGAAAAATACAGCGTCTAAATTTGTAAATTATGTTAAAAATCACATAGTTACTTTATGTAACAAGGAAACCGACATTGTGGTCATTTTCAGAAGACGATTGCAATCCTCTTTGATAAATGTGTCACTTTCAGAAGACGATTTCAATGAGAACCCAGAACTGGCGGGACATTTAATTCTATTGAAGAGAGCTTCTGGAGGTTTAAGTGCCTTGCAATAGATGGTAAATTACCAGAAGTCCTCTTCAATGCATGGCAGCTTTTATCAATGAAAAATGAACTTTCTTTATCGATTGGCGCCGAAGTTTTGTACAATGCGCAACCTCATATCATCAGAGAGTATTTGTCGCTTACATCATTTTTATTGCTTAACCCAATAACAGGCGTTGAAGTGGTAGCAGAATTAACATCCATTTCTTCCATTAAAAATGAATCGACCAGCTCGCATTTAATTGATACCGGCATCGTGCGATTACCCGATAAAATTTGGCAAGAAGCTGAACGGCGTGCAAATTTGATTAGACCACTCTCTAACATGTCAATTGTACCAGCAACACTTGCGAATGAAGTAGCTGAGAAACTTGCTGTAACCCAGCGCACTGTTTATACATTGATAAAACGATTCCGTGAATCGGGAGGTCTTCTAACGGCTTTGGCGCCCGGTGTTTCATCAGGAGGCCGTGGCAAAAGTCGACTTACTCCTGTAGTTGAACAAATTATCACGATGACAATCAACGAAATGTATCTTTCCAAACAAAAACGGACTGTGGAAAATGTAGCGCAAGAAATAAAGCGCCGGTGTGTTCGCGCAAAGCTAACACCACCAAGCTTTAATACCGTCCGTGATCGCATACGATCGTTAAGTGTGAGAGACACAACAAAACACAGAGAAGGAAATAAGGCAGCTAGGAAATTATCAGCAGTGGAGGGAAATTTCCCAGTGGTTAAATCTCCGCTAGATGTAATACAAATGGATCACACACCCGTTGATCTCATCATTGTTGATGAAATCACACGACGGCCAGTTGGTCGTCCTTATTTAACGGCTTCTATTGATGTCTTTAGTCGTTGCATTACAGGTTTTTGCCTAACACTTGAAGCACCATCAGCCGTTTCAGTAGGACTTTGTTTGGCTCACTCTGTTATTGATAAAACTGCTTATCTTGCACATTTAGGCATTTCTGATGAATGGCCAATCTGGGGAAAACCGCTAGTGATTTATGTCGATAATGCATCCGAATTTCATAGTGAAGCCTTACGACGCGGCTGTTTGCAGCATGGTATTGAGCTACGGTATCGTCCTCCGGGACAACCACAATACGGCGGAATTATCGAAAGGCTTATCGGTACACTGATGCAACATATTCACACATTACCAGGGACAACCTTTTCAAATATTATTGAACGAGGCGAATATGATTCAGATGGCAAGGCAATATTAACTCTATCAGAACTTGAAAAATGGTTAACCCTGGTTATTGTTGGTCAATATCATAATAAAGTCCATTCAACTATTCATGAGCCACCCATGGAACGTTACAAATCAGGCATGTTGGTTGGTGGAAAGCCAAAGCCGATGATTCAGAATAAGAAGGGATTTCTTATTGATTTTTTACCCATTGTCAAACGCTCCATTCAGCGCCATGGTTTTATGATCGATCATATCAATTATTACAGCAATTCATTACAACCATGGATTGCAGAGCGCAGCCAAAGCCAGAAATTTATTATTCGTAGAGATCCTCGCGATATAAGCCGAATCTTTGTTCTTCCCCCTGACCAAAACGAATATCTGGAGATACCCTATCGAACGTTAAACTATCCAGCAGTTACTTTATGGGAGCATCGTGAAAGCTTACGACAATTGAAAGCGCAAGGAGCCAGCAAAATAAATGAAGAGGCAATTTTTAAAGCTATTGAAACAATGCGTAAGATCACCGATGATGCGGCAACAAAAAGTCGTGCAGCACGACGAAGAAAAGCACGTTCTAGCCATATAACAAACCAGGTGGTAACTCCCCAACAGAATTTGTCACCACTATTATGTGACGAATCACCTACAGAAACAGAACCTCCCCATCATCCAGGTAAACCTTTTGATAACATAGAGGAATGGTGAAATGGCGAGCCATCTTACTTTTAAAGATGAACAGAGTCTTCAGCATCTTGTGCCATGGGCCCGCAAAATCGCAGCTCTTCCAAATGATGAACGAATTCAACGGGTACGCAATAATCGCTGGATTGGCTATACAAAAGCGGAAGAAGCACTAACTAAACTTGAGAATTTGTTCACACATCCTACACGGCATCGGATGCCAAACTTATTAATCATCGGCCCCACTAATAATGGTAAAACGATGATCATAGAAAAATTTAGGCGTATGCACCCTCCACCACAAAGCGAAAATTCTGATGCCGAGGAACTTCCAATACTTGTAATGCAAATGCCATCTGATCCAAATGTATCGCGTTTCTATTCAATGCTTCTCCACATCTTAAATGTTCCCACAAGAGGGCGGCCACGCTTATCAGAGCTTGAATCGCTAACATTAAAAATCCTGCAGAAAATTAAAGTTCGCTTATTAGTTATTGACGAAGTACACAATATTCTTGCTGGATCAACAAGTGAGCAGCGCGAATTTCTTAATTTGATCCGTTTTTTGGGTAATCAATTAAAAATACCTATCGTATGTGTAGGCACAAAGGATGCTTATTTTGCTATCCGAAGCGATGATCAGCTAGAGAATCGATTTGAACCATTAACCTTACCAGTATGGCAAGATGATGCTGAATTTACTTCTCTTCTGATAAGCTTTGCATCAACATTGCCATTGCGCAAACCATCAAAACTCGATGTACCTGACTTAGTACGTTTTATTCTCGACAAAAGCGAGGGCACTATTGGTGAAATTACAAATCTACTGACCAGGGCTGCGATCATTGCAATTGAGTCAGGAGATGAAACAATCAATAGAAAAATTTTGGCATTGGTTGACTATGAATCCCCAACGGAACGTCGCCGTAGATTTGAGCGAGATTTTGCTTGATGGCCGTAACAGCGAGATGGCCATTACATCCTTGTCCGCTACCATATGAATCTTTATCTTCTTGGATTAGTCGTCTTGCTAAAGAATATAACCTTTCAACGGGTGAATTACTCAGTAACGCATTATCAATTAAATTTATCAGGAATCACCTGATTGATTATGATCCACCTGATGAATTAATCATGAAACTGTCGACATATACAGGTGTTAATGAAGCAAGTATTCGTGCAATGACCCTCCAGGGTTATGTACCTTGGATCATTGATACCCTTGATATTAACAACAGTGAATGTCTTAGAAACTATGCCACTCAGTATAGGACATTATTGCCACCCAAGATAAAATGGATGTCTTCAGGCGTACGCAAACGTTATAAAAAGAAGATTACTTATTGCCGACCATGGATTGCAGAACCCTATGGAAAAGAATATCTTTTCTGTGCCCAGTGTATTCGCACTGATTCTATTCCATATGATCGTATCTTTTGGCGTCTTTGTATGATGGCAAGTTGTCATATCCATGGATGCTTGTTAGATATATCCGATTGTTCGGTTGTAAAATTGATTCCTTCGAGTGTTTCAAAACCTGCTGATGATAATCTGCTTTCTGTTGATAAACTTACTTTTCAAGCATTAACTGTAGGAGAAGTTACATTGCCAAATGGTAGCATGATGAATGCATGTGTATACGTTCGTTTTTTACGATCCTTAATCGAAGAAATTTTTTGTCGACCTTCTAGTATGCGTCGTTGTAAACATCATATATTACTCGAAATGATAGAGCTATTAGGTATTGATATATTATCTTGGGGTAGTTCTGGAAATTCATTACTGTTTGAACGATTACCATTCTCCTTGCGATGCTATATATTAAAAATGATTGGTTTTTTACTTAGTGATCTGCCTTTAAGTCTTAGCAGGTGGCAGACCATGCAATATACTACCGAAGAGAAAAGAATATTATTACCCAATGCTATTGCAGAAATATTATAAATTTGAAAACAAAGCGTGTTAATCACGATGATTATATTTCTTCTTTTGAAGATTCAGTTTGTATAGCATCTTTATTTTCTTTAAGATATCGGTACAGCGTTGGTTTGGTAATGCTAAAGAGTTTACAAATCTCATTAATTGCTAAATCGCCTTTTTTGTAATGTGCAACCATTTTTTTAATTTGATACTTATTTAGCAATGAAGGTCTTCCACCTAAACGACCTCGAATACGTGCTGCTTTTAATCCTGCTTCTGTTCTCTCTTTTATTAATTCTCTTTCAAATTGAGCCAGGGCACCAAAGATATGAAAAATTAATTGTCCGCCACTGGTTGTAGTATCAATGCTTTCTTGTAAACATTTAAATCCAATTCCTTTTTCACTCAATTCTTTCACGGTTTGTATTAGATGGGTTAACGATCGACCAAGCCTATCTAATTTCCACACGACCAAAGTGTCACCTTTGCGTAAACATGCTAATGCAGAGTGTAATCCTGGACGGGCAGTTTTAATGCCGCTTGCAATATCACTAAAGACCTCCTCACATCCGGCGCTTTTTAAAGCATCTTCTTGCATATACAAATGTTGATCTTCTGTTGAGACACGGGCATAGCCTATTAACATTTCTTGGATTCCTTTTGACCTAAAGGGCAAAGATGGTAATATAACTCGTCGTAAGTGAGCAAGATGTTTAACTATGAATTTTTAACCACTTTCGTACCGATTTTTTGAAATAATTAGGGCATTATTTGTATCTGTAGCTCAGGTAACAAAAACCTACGTTTTTGAGACTGATAAAAATTTGCAATTCCAAAATATGCGTGTATATTTAAAATTGCTTTTAAGGCTGTAAATCAAAGTGTTATTGAAATAGACTATGATGAACCTTCATCGAATTGCTCAATAATTTGACATTTGTGCGTGGATTTGATATAAATATACTTCACGTTATAATTTACTGTGATTAATATGAACTTACGTAACCGCAAACAAGAAATGCAAAACGCAATCACCGCCCAGGTGATGAGCGTTGTCGTTTGCCGTTTTACTTCTTATCAAGCGTTTTCATTCTTCTTTTATTTTGGCCCCCCAAGCCAATAATACTCGTACTTAAAATTTGTCGTCATCCCAGTTAAAACAACCAAGCAGTTGTTACTAGTCATTCGCCATTGATTATTCATTTACATTAATTATGGCAATGTAATCAGGCGTATTTTTCAAAGAGAAGATGATATGAACCTAATTGTTAATAAAACATTAATTTTAAATGGACAAGTTATTCCTCCAGGCTCTAAATCACAGAGTATTCGTGCCATTATTTTGGCCTCACTTTGTCAAGGTGAATCTGCATTAACAAATACGTTGCATTCAGATGACACACAAGATGCAATCAATGTTTGTAGATCTTTGGGAGCAAAAATTTCTGAATCTGACCATATTCTCACAATAAAAAGTATGGGATTGCCATTAAAATTGCTAAATACCGAAATCCATTCCGGAAATTCAGGCATTACAACACACTTTGTGATGCCCATTCTAGGCTTAAGACAAAACACTGATCAGCCAATCATTTTAAATTGCAGTGAACAAATGCGAGCAAGACCAATAAAACCGTTGGTTGAAGCATTAATCAATCTAGGTCTTAGTATTAAATATTTAGAAAATGAAAATACGTTGCCGATTAGTATTTCCGGAAAATTAAGAGGCGGAAAAACGTATGTTGATGGTATTACATCACAATATTTATCAGCGCTTCTTTTTGCATTACCTTGCGCATCTGGCGATAGTGAAATTAAAGTTAAAAATCTACAAGAACGTCCCTATGCAGAGATGACGTTAAATTGGCTTAAAGATCAAGGCATACATTTTCATCATCTATCAACTGGAGATCTTGATACATATAAAATTAAAGGTAGGCAAAAATACAAAAATATTTATACAACCATTCCAAGTGATTTTTCTTCTGCGTCATATCTCATTGCCGCTTCAGTATTAATCCCTGGTGAAGTCATTTTACAAGGATTAAATATGGCAGACCCACAGGGCGATAAACGACTAGTCACTATTTTGCAAGAAATGGGTGCCGATATTGTTATTAATCCAACACATTTGCACATTCGTGGTGGGAAGAAATTATCTGGAATAAAAATAGATGCGAATGATATTCCTGATTTATTGCCAACTCTCGCAGTGATAGGTACATATGCTTCAGGAAAAACTGAAATTTGCAATGTAGCACATGCAAGAATAAAAGAAACTGATCGTATCCAATCTATGGCAAATGGACTTGGCAGCATGGGAGCAAAAATAGATGAACGAGATGATGGATTAATCATATATCAAAGCGTTCTTCAGGGAACTCAGGTTAAAGGATATGGGGATCATCGTACTGTCATGGCTTTAAGTATTGCAGGAATGATCGCTGATGGAACGACAATAATTGATGATAGTGAAGCAATCAATAAGACATTCCCTACATTTATAAATGTCATGAAATCAATAGGCGCAAAAATGGAGGTGGAAAATGCAATCTCTTCGTAACCATATTGTGCTTATTGGTTTTAAACATGTCGGCAAATCAGTGATTGGGAAAGATCTTGCTAAAAAACTTCACGTCCCATTCATTGATTTAGATCGGAAAATAGAAATTTTATATGAAAATAAATTTAGTAAAAAAAGCACTTGTCGACAGATCATGCAACAAAATGGAGAAAAATTCTTTCGTTATTTAGAAATGAATGCATTATCTGAGATTATAAATTTTCAACCATCTATTGTATCTCTCGGGGGAGGCACTCCATTAACTGCAGAAAATCAAAGAATTATTAAATCCTGCATAGTGGTTCATATAACAGCACCACGAGGAATCGTATTTGAAAGAATTCTCATGAGCGGACAGCCAGCTTTTTTTAATCCTGAAGAAGAGCTATTGGAATCTTTTAATCGATTGTGGAATGAGAGAGAAAAAATTTACAAAGAAATAAAAGATTTTTCGATTGAAAACAATGACTCCGTTGATGCCGCGGTAAGCAAAATTACTAAAAAGCTAAATTTAGAGGAGTAAAGCATATGAATAAAATTTTATTAATAAATGGTGCAAATTTAAATTGGCTTGGATTACGTGATCCCAATCATTATGGAAATCTATCATTAAAAGATATTGAAGAATTAACAACGGAAGAAGCTAGTAAATTCAATTATGAACTTATTGCATATCAGTCAAACCATGAAGGATGCCTCATTGATACGCTGCAATCGCACGCGAAAAGTTGTGATGGAATTATTATTAATCCGGGAGCTTTTACACATTATAGCTACGCATTACATGATGCATTACTAGACACTTGTTTACCTGCAGTTGAAGTTCATCTTTCTGCAATAAAACAGCGTGAAGAATGGCGAAGTAAATCGGTTACAGCCGCAGCTTGTATCAAAGTCATTTGGGGCAAGAAGGAGCAAGGATACATTGAAGCTGTCCATGTTTTAATGGAGCATATACAAAATGATAAATAATAAAACTCAATTAAATATGGTAATTGGATATCCGTTAGCTCATACGCAAAGTCCAATACTGCATAATACTGTTTATAATTTATTAAACTGCAATGCAGTTATGTTAGCGCACGCAACAAAATGTTTACCATCAACAATGCAAGCTTTAAAAACATTATCTGTTGGTCTTATCGCTGTTACGATGCCTTTTAAAGAAGATATATTGTCGTACTTAGACAACCAGAGCTGCGAAGTTAAAGAATTAAAAGCAGCTAATACTGTTATATGCCTTAACGGAAAATTATTTGGTTATAATACAGATATTGATGGGGTTGCGTATGCATTGCGTAATGTCTGTCTATCTGATAAAAATATTTTAATAATTGGTGCTGGTGGTGCGTCGCACGCTGCAGCTTATCATCTTAAAAAAAATAACGCTAATTTATTATGGTTAAATCGCACACCTTCGCATGCGCTTTCATCGATAGAAATATTTGGTGGGAGTCTTGTAGATATCAATCATATTAAAAGCTTACATATCGATGTAATCATCAATACAACACCATTAGGAATGATCCCTAATATTAATAACTCACCTCTTCCAAATTATCAATTCAGATCAGACCAAGTTATTTTTGATATGGTATATAACCCTTTTGATACTATGTTGCTGAAAGATGCCAAATCACATGGCGCGACCTGCATTTCAGGATTAGACATGTTTATAGGGCAAGGATTAAAACAAATTGAATTATGGTTAAATAAATCAATTATCACATCAAATATAATCGATTTGATTAAGTCAAAACTTGAAAAATCACAAGATAAATCCGAGGAAATCGCATGAGCTACACTATTATTAAGAAATTGCCATCTGTAGAAAAAATCATTCAGTCGATTCCTTTATCAATTGAAGGACATACCAAAATTTTACAGGATAGACAAGAGGTCAACAATATTTTAGAAGGAAAAGATAAAAGATTATTAATGATTGTTGGTCCTTGTTCAGCTTGGCCAAATGAAGCTGTTTTGGAGTATGCAAGACGATTGGTGAGTTTAAATAAAAAATTGGAACACGCATTAAAACTAGTGATGAGAGTCTATATCCAAAAGCCTCGTACAACAAAAGGTTGGACTGGACCAGTTAATCAACCGAATCCTTTTTCAAGCCCTGATATTGAAGCAGGTGTTAGATATACACGTAAAATGATGGTCGACGTAATAGAAATGGGTTTACCCATCGCAGATGAAGCTTTATTTACTCATAATGCTAAGGGCTTTTTAGAATTATTAACGTGGGTAGCTATTGGCGCAAGAAGTTCTGAAGATCAAGAGCATAGAGTATTTGCCTCTGCAATTAATTGTGCGGTCGGCATGAAAAATCCTACACATGGTTCATTATCAATAGCTGTAAATAGTGTTGTTGCAGCTCAGCATCCCCATGTTGCAGTGTTGGATGGATATGAAGTTCAAACACATGGTAATTCGCACGCACATGTTGTTTTACGAGGTAGTAATCATGCACCAAATTATTCTATTGATCACCTTTTAGAAATTAAAAAACATATGAATGTGCACCATGTCATAAATCCTTCTGTAATTATTGATGCAAGCCATGACAACTGCCTAATTAATGGAAAGAAAGACCCGAGTTTGCAATCTAATATTATTTTTGATGTTCTAAAAAGTATAGAAAATCAGCCAGATTTAAAAAATCTTGTGAAAGGTTTTATGGTTGAAAGTTATTTGAAAGAAGGAAATCAAAAAATTGATGAACATCATCCGGAAAATACTGACCTAAATGGATTATCCATTACGGATCCTTGCTTAGGTTGGGATCAAACCGAAGAAATGTTACTGCGATTAGCAAAAATTATTAAATAGTGAGAAGCATTATGAATCAAATTATTATGAAAATTCCAGCAAATAAATCTTTTTCATATTCGATTAATGTAGGATTTGATTTGCTATCACATCCAGAAGAATGGCTGCCACATGATAGTCATACCAAAAGATTAGTTATTATTACAGATGATAATATAAGTCATATTTATGGAGAAAAACTATCTAATACACTCAGTAAATACAAACCATTAGTGCTTTCGTTTTTGCCGGGCGAAAGATCAAAAAATTATCAAACAAAACAGTTATTAGAAGAACAAATGATTCAACATCATTGCAATAGAGATACACTTATTTTATCACTTGGCGGCGGTGTGGTTGGTGATCTGGCAGGTTTTATTGCATCAACTTATATGCGAGGTATTCCTTATATTCAAATACCGACAACATTATTAGCAATGGTAGATAGTAGTGTAGGTGGAAAAACAGGTATCAATACTAATCAAGGTAAAAATCTCATTGGCTCATTTTGGCAGCCCAGCTGTGTTGTTGCCGATTTAAATTGTTTAATGACGCTCTCACAAGTTCATATCATCAATGGCTTGATTGAAGCAATAAAAGTATTCATGACAAATGACGTAGATCATTTAAATTATGTGATTGATCACATTAATGATATTCAACATAAAAATATTTCAATTTTAAAAAATATTGTTGAGCAAGCTATAAAAATTAAAGTTGATATTGTGAGTCAAGATGAAAGAGAAAATAGCCAGAGAATGATATTAAACTTTGGCCATACGATTGGACATGCATTAGAAAAAATAACTGATTACACCATGCTACATGGATATGCAGTTGCTTTAGGAATTTTAGTTGAAGCAAAGATATCTCAATCAATGGGATTTCTTTCAAGCGAAGAATATCACATTATTCAGTCGCTATTTTTAAGATTAAATATTTCAGGTAGTCAATTAAAAAATATGAATTTCGATGACATAGTTCAGGCAACCAAATCAGATAAAAAAACTAAGTCTAACAATGTGAGATATATTTTATTAAAAAAACTAGGCCAGGTTTGTAAAGATAATAATATTTTTGCTCATCCTGTTTCAGATGAAATGGTTAACAACGCATTATTTGATGTGAGTGAGGTGTAATATGACAGGTAACAGCTTCGGATGTTTATTCAAAATCACAACGTGTGGAGAATCTCATGGTGGTGCTGTCGGTGTCATTATTGATGGCTGCCCTGCAGGATTAGAGATTTCTGAAAATGATATTCAAAAAGAATTAGATAGAAGAAAACCCGGACAAAGCTCTATTACCACTCCACGAAAAGAGCAAGATTTAATACATATTCTTTCAGGTGTTTTTGAAGGAAAAACCACCGGTACACCTATTTTATTGCTCTCCTATAATGCGGATATGCGCCCTGAAGATTATGATGAGCTAAAAAAAGTTTATCGCCCTTCTCATGCTGATTACACTTACCTAATGAAATATGGCAGACGTGATTTTAGAGGTAGTGGTCGAGCTTCAGCCCGTGAAACATTGGCACGGGTCGCAGCAGGAGCAATCGCCAAAAAATATTTGAAACAATATCTGAATATAGAAATTTTAAGTTATGTAGAACAAGTTGGGTCTATACGTTCAGAAATTGATTATAGAAAAGTAACAATAGATGACATTGAAGCTAATATCATTCGATGTCCAGAGAAAAATGCAGCAGATAAAATGATTAACCTTATCGAAGAGATAAAGAATGATGGTGACTCAATAGGTGGAATAATAAAAGGTGTTATTCGAAATGTTCCAGCAGGTTTAGGTGAACCAGTATTTGATAAATTATCAGCTGATCTGGGGAAAGCAATGTTAAGTATTAACGCAGTGAAAGGATTTGAAATTGGCTCAGGTTTTAATGGAGTAACTATGCGTGGAAGTGAGCACAATGATCCATTTGTCATTGAAAATGGAAAACTTAAAATAATAACCAATCATGCGGGCGGAACATTAGGTGGAATTTCCACAGGAGAAGATATTTATTTTCGAGTCGCTTTTAAACCTGTTTCTACCATTAGTAAAAATCAGCAGACCGTCAATCTAGAGCACCAATCAGTGGAGCTTCAGGCGACTGGCAGACATGATCCCTGTGTACTGCCGCGAGCCGTACCCATTGTTGATGCTATGTCAGCATTGGTTATTATGGACCATTTCTTAAGACAGAATGCACATAGCAGGAAGGAGTAAAAAATGACAAACTTGATAAAATTAGGTGTTTCAGGTGATGAAGGTTCCTTTTCTGAAGAGGCTGGGTTTCTTTATTCGAAAAATCTTAAAATCAACTCCACACTAGATTATTTGATTGATATGGAAGGAGTGCTTGCTGCAGTTGAAAATGGAACGGTAGATATGGGAATTTTTCCAGTGGTTAATTTACGGGGTGGCTTAGTCAGAATGGCATATGATGCAATGGGTAATCATAAATTTAAAGTAATAGATGAATTATGGTTTAATGTTCATCAATGTTTACTCGTCAAATCAGGTGTTACGATAAATCAAATCGATCATATTGTTTCACATTCACAAGCAATTGCTCAATGCAGAAAGTATATTCAAAAAAACTTGAACACTGCTGAATTAATTGAATGGCAAGATACAGCGAAAGCAGCAAAAGAATTATCTCAAGGAAAATTACATCCCACGAGTGCTGTAATTGCACCAGAACGTGCAGCCCATATTTATGGGTTAGATGTCATTGCTAAAAATATACAAGATGATAATCCTAATTTGACAGCATTTATTATTGTGAAAAAGCATGGTGATCTATGATATTTGGAATCTTAGGTTATGGGCGGTTCGGTAAATTATGGGCAGAAGCACTTATGCCCTACGGCAAAGTTGACGTTTATG
>JANWKO010000146.1 GCA_025451335.1 Gammaproteobacteria bacterium | reverse complement strand
ATCACCTACTTTGCGATAAAAGTCAAATGGTTATCATCAACAAAGTGGAATCTCTTGCATCATCATCCATGATGCAAGAGCTATAGTGAATTAAAAATCCATACTGAGCTCAGTATTGAAGGGACTGGATGAATAATAAATACTACCATTGCTATAGATAGCAAAATCATCATTAGTTAATTGGTGATCTGATTTGACCACAACTTCAGCGCAATTATAGCCATTGCCATATTTTTGAGCAATCACATCGCCATAAGCCATGACATAATTAGCATAATTAGGATTAAGAGTATAAGAAGGTCCCATTTCAGATACTGTATAATAACATCGACCATAACGCATATTCCCAAGACGCAACTCTGAGGTAACAAAAATTGTATTCATTCCAGAATTGTAAATTCGGGTTGTATGCATAGCAACAGCATTGGGTTTATCAGCAACAACTAGAGTAGAGTTTTGAGCATAAACAGTTGAAGTTGCAATCATTCCTGCAAATAATAATGTTAGTGTTTGTTTCATTTTTTTCTCCTTTAATTTATAGGGACTTTGACATTTTTACTATGACAATAGACCCTAGATGTTTTTTTACATCTTAATCCAAAATTAACAGTAGGTTTCTACCGTTGAAATTAGGATAATATAATGACTTTAGGAAGCAAGAAATATTTATGGTTTATTTTCATGAGTAATCACATTTTAAAACATCAAAACAAAATTCTTCAAAACATCATGAATAAAATTGATGAATTAAAAAATTTGAATCAAATTTTTGCTGAAAATCTGGAACCACATATTGTTAAACATTGTGAAGTGGTAAAATTCGAAAAAAATTGTTTATTTGTGATTGTGGAAAATGGAAATTGGACTACACAATTACGATTCCAAATTCCCGACTTAATAAAAAAACTTCAAAAGCACGTCGAATTGCAAAATCTAAATGGAATAATTTGTAAAACTCGACCACATCACACTTTAGGCAAAGCTGAAAAACCTCGTAAAAAAATGATGGCTAGATTGTCCCAGGAAACAGCAGAGCATTTGATTGCAACAGCAAAATTGATTCAAGATGAAAACTTAAAAAAGAAACTAGAAAAAATCGCTACCAGAGCAAAATCCTAACTAGTTGGCTTCACCGTCGCGAGAGTATTGTCTCGTCAAAAAGGAGCCAAAAAAGTTTTAATCTTCAGCTTAAGCCCCCTCGGTAGGGATTCAACTGCAAATTTAGGTTAAACTTCAACTGCTAAAACAGGTCGAACATAAGAAATCGGAGCGGTAGCAACATCATCGAACGTCACATATTCCCATGCATCTTGTTTAGCTAATAATTTGCAAAGTAATTTATTATTAAGTGCGTGACCTGATTTGAAGCCATTAAAAGAACCAATCAAACTTGATCCCAATAGATATAAATCACCAATGGCATCTAGAATTTTGTGCTTAACAAACTCATCTTCATAACGTAAACCGTCTTCATTCAAAACACGGTATTCATCAACCGCAATTGCATTATCCAAAGTAGCGCCTCGGGCCAAATTCAATGAACGCAATTTTTCAAAGTCGGCTTTAAAGCCAAATGTACGCGCTCGACTTACTTCTTTTACATAGGAGGTACTAGAAAAATCCAGTGTGGCCGTTTTACTATGCATCTTAAAAACAGGATGGTCGAATTCGATTGTAAAGGTCACCTTGAAACCTTCAAAAGGTTCAAAGCAAGCCCATTTATCTTCTTCTTTAACCAGCACTTTACGTTTAATGCGAATAAAACGCTTCGGCACATTTTGTTCTTTTATGCCAGCAGATTGTATAAGGAATACAAACGGTCCTGCGCTTCCGTCCATAATTGGAATTTCGGATGCTGTCACATCAATATAAGCATTATCAATTCCCAACCCAGCCAACGCTGATAAGAGATGCTCAACCGTAGATACGCGAATACCATTCTTCACTAAACAAGTTGACAACGTAGTGTCACCAACATTTTTAGCTAAAGCTGGAATTTCGACGATGGGATCATGATCAATGCGTTGAAAGATGATACCTGTATTTGGAGGAGCTGGCCGAAGGGTTAATTCAGCACGTTCCCCACCATGTAATGTTATTCCCGTAGCCTTAATGACATTTTTTAAGGTTCTTTGTCTAATCATTCCGATGTTTCACTTTTAAATACCAATTGTCAAATGGTAACACAATAAAATTATTTTTGAAATTAGTAATTTAACATAAATTTTACAGCTAAACCCCTTCATACCTAGAATAGGTTGGCCTCAAAATTTAAACAATA
Organism: Gammaproteobacteria bacterium; assembly: GCA_025451335.1. Lineage (GTDB taxonomy): Bacteria > Pseudomonadota > Gammaproteobacteria > DSM-16500 > DSM-16500 > JAJPGW01. The sequence continues at coordinate 7,391 of JANWKO010000146.1, read as the reverse complement.
TGTGTATCGCCATCCCTGCCGATCTAATATAAGTGGAGACCCTAAGCTTCAGCTTCTTCCTTACGCCGCAAAAAAGCAGGAATATCAAGATAATCAAGCTCTTGTCCTACATCAACTGCGCTTGGTTTAGCGACGGATTGTGAGACAGAAGACGTGGCATGTCTGCGCATCACTGCTGGTTTTTCTAATTGTTGATAATCAATCGTTCCATCCGAGCGGGTAGAATCCAATAATTTGTGGGAGGCGCTACTTGTTACAGGTTGTTTGCGACCCAATCCCGTGACAATAACGGTTACGCGAATTTCATCACGTAATTCAGGATCAATAACCGTTCCAACTACAACGGTTGCGGTATCAGAAGTAATGCTCTTAATTGCATCGCCTACCTCTTCAAATTCGCCTATGGACATATCAAGACCTGCGGTGATATTAACCAGCACCCCTCTCGCCCCGCTTAAGTCAACGTCTTCAAGCAGTGGACTAGAAATAGCCGCTTCAGCTGCCAATCGTGACCGATTTTCACCCGAAGCTACCCCTGTACCCATCATGGCCATACCCATTTCAGACATCACTGTGCGGACATCGGCAAAATCCACATTTATTAATCCAGGTCGTGTAATTAATTCGGCTATTCCTTGAACTGCGCCGCGCAATACATCATTGGCTGCTTTGAAAGCATTAACCAAAGAAACATTTTTACCAAGAACAGAAAGTAATTTATTATTGGGGATCGTAATGAGTGAATCAACATGTTGACTCAGATTAGCAATGCCTGATTCAGCCACTTGCATACGAACTTTGCCTTCAAATGAAAAAGGCTTAGTTGTAATTGCGACTGTTAAAATTCCTAATTCTTTGGCTATTTCAGCAACAATAGGCGCAGCACCGGTACCTGTACCACCCCCCATTCCTGCGGTGATAAATATCATATCCGAACCAGAAATAGCTTGTTTAATACGTTCTCGATCTTCCTCTGCTGAACGTCTTCCAATTTCTGGATTGGCACCCGCTCCCAAACCACGAGTAATACCTTCACCTAGTTGAATTAAGGTATGCGCGGATGAGTTCTTTAAAGCTTGAGCATCCGTATTAGCACAGATAAACTCTACGCCCTCTATCTTATTAGACATCATGTGTTCAACTGCGTTTCCACCGCCACCACCGACACCAATCACTTTGATTATTGCATTTTGGGTATTTGTTTCCGCGAGTTCAAACATTTGATGACTCCTTTATTAAAAATTACCTTGAAACCAACCTTTCATTTTCCCGAATATATTCTTTAATCCGGATTGCGCAGATGCTTCACCCTGCGTATCGCGTTGTTGCATAGCATAAAGTAGCAAACCTATACCAGTAGCATAAGCCGGATTATTGATCACCTCAGGTAAACCTGTAATATTTTGTGGCGCTCCTAATCGAACGGGCATTTTGAAAATACGCTCACCTAATTCAACTGCTCCTTCTACTTTTGAAGCTCCACCTGTTAATACAATGCCAGCTGCAATTAAATCTTCAAAGCCACTGCGACGAATTTCTGTCATTACTAATGTAAATAACTCTTCGTAACGAGCCTCTATCACTTCAGCTAATGTTCGTTTTGACAAGTGTCGCGCGGGACGATCTGCCATAGTTGGAATATCAACCATTTGATTGGTGTCAGCTAAATCTTGCAAAGCACATCCATGTTTAATTTTAATGTCTTCTGCGTTGCGCGCTGGGGTACGTAATGCAATGGCTATATCATTGGTTACTTGATCACCTGCAATTGGGATTGCCACAGTGTGCCTGATTGCACCGTCTGTGAAAATCGCGACATCAGTTGTGCCACCCCCAATATCAATCATGCACACGCCTAATTCTTTTTCATCATCAGTCAGAATAGATTGACTAGAAGCAAATTGTTCAAGCACAATATCGCTTGCAGCTAAGCCACAACGCTTTAAGCATTTCACCACATTTTCTGCGGCACTTACCGCGCCCGTTACAATATGAACTTTTGCTTCCAGACGCACACCTGACATACCGATTGGTTCCTTAATGGAATCTTGGTTATCGATAATGAATTCTTGTGGAAGAATATGTAAAATTTTTTGATCAGCAGGTATAGCAACGGCCTTTGCAGCATCAATGACTCTATCGATATCTGATTGACTAACTTCACGATCTCGTATAGCTACAATGCCATGTGAATTGAGACTACGAATATGACTCCCAGCAATACCCGTGTAAGCAGAATAAATCTGACATCCTGCCATAACTTCAGCATCTTCCACCGCTTTTTGAATTGATTGAACAGTGGAATCGATATTGATAACGACACCACGCTTCAATCCTTGTGAAGGATGTGAACCAATTCCGACAATATTTAAATTATTTGCATTGGTCACTTCACCTACAATCGCGACTACTTTAGAAGTGCCAATATCAATACCTACCATTAAGTCTTTATTTGGCTTCTTTGCCATAGTTATTCTTCCGCCCTATTATTATGTAATTGTCTTCCACTTTATCGCTAACCCATTATGATAGCGCAAATCGATATATTCTACATCAAATAAACGATCGCCGATTATTTTTGGATACACTTTCACAAAATGATTCACACTAGTCAAGACATCTTTATGCCCAACTCGCATTTTAGCACCATTTTCAAAAGTTAAATTCCAACAAAGCTCTGGAGTTAACTCCAAACGTATAATTTTAAAACTTAAGGACTTTAATGCAAGATTTAATTTTTTATATTGATCTAATATCTCAAGATGACGTCCTTCTGGACCAACAAATTGCGGTAACCCTTCTAATTCTTTTTTTATCTCAGCTGTAAAAATTTCGCCACTATCACTTATTAAATTTGATTCATTCCAAAGCCCAGCTGGCTGCTTTTCAACTATGGTAATTAATACTTTGTCTGGCCAAATTCTTTGCACATTAGCTTGTGAAACCCACGAAGATTGCACAATACGATCTTTTATGATTTCCACGTCAATCGCGAAAAAACCTTTATGCACGAGTGGTGTAAGAATTTGTTGTAGATCTTCTTGATCTAAATGTTTCATGCCGAAGACTTTAACTGACTTGATGGGGAAATAAGTTTTAAATTTTGCAACTAGAAAAAATAAAGTAATTATAAAAAGCGCAAAGAATACAATTTTTAATGATAATTTAAAGATAAAACGCATTGAATACTGTGTGCGTTTTCTGCTCCTGCTATTTATCATCCCTATCCTCTTATGAAGCAACTTTACCTATAATACAAACTTCAAGATTTAAACGAATGTTTTGCTGAGTATAAACCGTATCACGTACGTGAGAAATTAATGCTTCAATATCAGAAGCTCTTGCTGAACCATCATTAATAATGAAATTAGTATGTATCTCTGAAATATATGCACCGCCAATTGCCTTTTTTTTCAAACCACTTTCCTCAATCAATTGCGCTGCATAGCCTCCGGGAGGATTACGAAAGACTGCACAGCAACTGGATAATTCAGCCGGATGCGAGACGTGTCGTTTTTCTAGTAATACTCGTATATTAGCCAGTAATTGAGTTTTATCACCTGACTCTAATTCAAAATGACCTGCAACAAACCATTCTGCTTGCGGTCCTTTTACCGAACGATAAGCTATCTCATAATCTGATGGGGTGCGTAATCGCACATGACCCGCTCGATTTATTGTTTCAACACAATGAACTTTTTGCCAAGTCTCACTTCCATAACATCCTGCATTCATAGCTAACGCACCCCCGACTGTACCGGGAATGCCGGCAAGAAATTCTACTCCCGCCAATCCCATTCGTGCTGCATAGCGAGCAAATTGCATGCAAGGAACACCTGCTTCCACACGTACAATATCAGGTTTCAATTGAGTGATACGATTTAACGCATTATTTGTAATAACTACAGCTCCATCTAAACCACCATCTCTAATTAATACATTACTTCCCAAACCTAGCAAAAAAACGGGCAAATCTAATGGCAAATGTTGAAGAAATTCGCTTAAATCATCGATATCTGCTGGAATATAAACTAATTCAGCTTCCCCTCCAACGCGCCAAGAGGTGTAATCGGCTAACAGCTCATTTTCCAACAATCTACCGCGCAATTTTTGCAAGACAGGAAGATTAGTCAACATTTATGTCGCCTCAGTAGGTGTAACTTGTATAACTGATTGGTTCAGCTTAGTTACAGCGAGTTGGGTTGCCAACGCGCCAATATTTCCCGCGCCTTGCATCAATAATACATCTCCATCTCGCAAAACATCTTGAAGTACACTGGCTAATTTATCATGTTGCTCAACGAATATTGGGACCATGTTACTTTGTTTTTGAATAGCTTCGGCTAAGGATGCTCCGTCTGCCCCTTCAATATAAGACTCGCCTGCTGGATACACATCTAATAATACTAATGCATCAGGTTTACATAACACCGTTTGAAACTCTTTAAATAAATCATGAGTACGAGAGTAACGATGAGGTTGAAATACCATTACTAAACGACGTTCTGGCCAACTATGACGAGCAGCTTCTAAGGTAACTTCGATTTCACGCGGATGATGACCATAATCATCAATTAACGTCACCGATCCCCCTTTTTGCAATTCAAAATCGCCATAAATTTGAAAACGTCTACCTATTCCTGCAAAATTTTCCAGTGCTCTTTGGATAGACTGATCAGAAATTTTTAATTCACTCGCAATTGCAATAGCTGCTAAAGCATTTAGCACATTATGTCTACCAGGTAAGTTCAGGGTAATCTTTAATGGTGGCATCCCATTCGGACGTGTTACAGTAAATAAAGTTTGCAATCCACGGTGACTGATTTCTGATGCTTTAAAATCCGCTTCTGAAGTCAATCCATAAGTAAAAAATGGTCTGGATACCTCAGGCAAAACTTCACGAACAACTGCATCATCAATACATAAAACCGCCAATCCATAAAAAGGTAAGCGATGTAAAAAATCGACAAAAGCTTTGCGTAATTCTGCAAAATCATTGTGATAAGTGCTCATATGATCAGCATCAATATTTGTGACCACAGAAATCATGGGCTTGAGAAATAAAAATGAAGCATCGCTTTCATCAGCCTCAGCCACTAAATAACGACCTGTTCCTAATCGAGCATTACTACCCGCACTATTCAAACGTCCGCCAATGACAAATGTGGGATCGATGCCTTCTTCTGCAAGAATACTGGTTACTAAACTGGTGGTAGTTGTTTTACCGTGAGTTCCTGCGATTGCAATGCCATAACGAAAACGCATTAATTCACCTAGCATTTCAGCACGAGGAACAATAGGAATATGCATTTCACGAGCTGCAACTAATTCAACATTATTCATGTCAATTGCAGATGAACGCACAATAACGTCCGCATTATTTATATGCTCCGCATCATGGCCCTTATATATTTCTGCGCCTATTGAACGCAGCCGTTTAGTTAAAGCATTATCAGACAAATCAGAGCCTGATACTCGATAGCCCTGGCTTAACAAAACCTCTGCAATTCCTGCCATACCAACACCGCCAATACCGACAAAGTGGATATGTTTGATTCGACCCATTTCAAATGTCCAGCTCAATGATTGACCTCCTCACAAATATTTAATATACATTCTGTCGCATCTATTTTACGCAACTGATAAGCAGATTTAGCCATTGCAACACATTTTTCGCGGGAAGCAAATAGTTGTTTTAATAGATTAGCTAATCCTTCTGGAGTAAGGTCAGATTGTTGTATTAACCAAGCAGCGTTATTTTTAACCATAAAATTTGCATTAGCAGTTTGATGATCATCTGTTGCATGAGGAAATGGAACAAGTATGGCTCCTAATCCAACAGCGCATAATTCCGAAATAGTCAGCGCTCCTGCTCGACATAATACTATGTCTGCCCAAGCATAGGCTTTATCCATTTCATTAATAAACGGTTTAATTTCAGCTGTGACACCGGCATTAGCATAAGCTTGTTGTGTTTCGGCAAATAATTTTTCACCCGACTGATGCAAAACTTCAGGGCGCTCTGATTCTGGCAAATAGGATAAGGCTTGAGGAACTAATTTATTAATTGCAGTCGCACCTAAACTTCCCCCTACGACCAATAAGCGTAAAGGCCTATTCTTATCATGTTGCGTTTGAAATCGTACTTCAGGACTGGGCAAATTTAATATCTCTTTGCGAATTGGATTGCCTGTTGTAATGACTTTGGGAAGTTTTGAAAATGTATTAGGAAATGCCTCCAAGACTTTTTTTGCTGAATGGGTTAACCATTTATTCGTCATACCAGGCTTTGCATTTTGTTCATGTATCACGAGAGGACGTCTCAACAAACAACAAGCGATGCCGCCGGGACCACTAACAAAACCACCCATCCCCAAAACCACATCCGGTTTTAATTGACGAATAATGCTAATAGCTTGGAAAATTGCAACGGCAAGCTTCCAAGGTGCAAATAATAAATGTTTCCATCCCTTCCCACGCAATCCATGGATAGTAATGAAATGGATTGGAATATTAGCTTCCGGCACAAGTCGGGATTCCAAACCTTTTTGTGTTCCCATCCAATGCACATCAATCCCTTTTTCGCGTAAGCGTTTTGCAACAGCCAACCCAGGAAAAACATGCCCTCCCGTGCCTCCTGTCATAATAAGAACACACTGTAATTTACTCATCACGCAATCCTAATAGCTTCATGCGGTTTTCGTAGTCGATGCGTAACAGCATTGCAATCACAATGCAGTTAATTATCATGCTACTTCCACCATAGCTAACAAGAGGCAAAGTTAAACCTTTGGTAGGTAATACACCTGAATTAACTCCGATACTGACTGTAAACTGAATTGCAATCCACAATGCAAATCCATATGCTACATAGCCGGCAAAATGTCGATTCAATTGTTGTGCTTGTCGACCAATGTACAAAATACGTAAAACCAAAAACGATAATAATAAAATTACCACCAAAACTCCCACCAAACCCAACTCTTCTGCTATCACAGCAAATAAAAAATCAGTATGTGCTTCAGGAAGGTAGAATAATTTTTGAATGCTTTTTCCCATCCCAACTCCAAACCAGCCACCCCTTCCAAACGCAATCAAAGATTGAGTTAATTGATATCCGCTATTAAAAGGATTTGCCCAAGGATTTAAAAAAGTGGTTAACCGTTGCAAACGGTAAGGTTCAGAAATCGCTATGAATATTAAAGCGACTGATACTAATATCAACAATAAAACAAAATGTCTTAACTGCATTCCTGCCAAAAACATCATACCTAAAGCTGTTACAACAATGACGAAAGTCGCACCAAAATCCGGCTCTTTTAACAATAAAATTGCCATTAAAGAAATAAGAAACATAGGCTTTAAAAACCCAGTTAATTTAGTTTCAACTT
>JANWKO010000145.1 GCA_025451335.1 Gammaproteobacteria bacterium | reverse complement strand
TTGCCCCCCTTTTTCGATTTATAATGGGATAATCCCATTTAATATATTGAAGGAGCAATGATATGAATGTGATAATCGATTTTTCATCTGAATTAATTAATACTGATTTCGATTTAACGCCAGTCATAAGTCGTTAACACATTCGATGATGTTGAAAATCCGACGTGAACCAGCAGCAATCTTTCTTCAACTTATTTATGGAATGATAGATATTAATATTGCTATTTACACAATGGCATTATTTTTATCGAGCTATCCACTTTATTGGGTACCTTATTATTATATTGCAAAAACGATTCTTTCCGTCATCATATCGCTAGCTATTGCACCATTTCTAATAAAAAATTTTTTAAAATTTAGTATACTAATTCAAATATTCTTAGGAGTTATTCTTCTCTGTACCGCGCTTTTAGTAAATAAAAATTGGTATTTATTTCCTATAATTATTATTTTTTTACTCTTAGTCATTAATCTGATATTTGCTTCTGTTGCATGGAACTGTTGTCGCAATGCATTTGATATTATTGAATTTAAAAATATTTCTTTATCACTAGCAAATTCTGCCACGATCGGCAGGATAATATTTAGTACCATGAATATCTGGTTGATCATGCGATATGGTATCGATTATATTCCTACTGTGATTGGTTTATTATTACTTCTCAGCTGTTTTTTTATATTTGTTTTAAAACCGTTGCCTATATTATTCAAATCTTTTAAATATGGTCCTGTTCCCGTGCGATATCCGCTTTTTACCTATTTGTTTGGATTTAGTGCATTAGTCGCGTTTGGTTACCTCTTAGTAGATTATTGTTTTAGAATAGAATTAGCTACTCATCTTAATGGGCAAGAAATTGGCTTATTTATGTCAATATTCACCGCAGCCACTTATCTTATTTCTATGGTTTTAACTGGATTATTAGGAAAGGTACTACTCAGATTCGGCATTGTTAGTTTATTCGACATATTGCCCATTTTCTGGATCATCTTACCTATTGCTGTTATTTACAGTCCCAATCTATGGACTGTTACTGCAATGACTTCAGCAGATTATCTGCTTTATAATTTCATCATAATTGGAAGATCAGTCGCATTAAGTATATTTCCAACGCTTACACGTCCAGTTGCACAACTCTTTGTGTTAACAATAGCGGAATCTGCTGGTGTGGGCATTGCGTCTGTCTTACTTATCTTAACAGCGAATTACATGACTGTTCCGAGGATCGCTCTAATCGTTATTTTAATTGGGATTATTTTAGTGGTTCTCACAATAAATTCGCAAAAAAAATATATAAGTTTGTTAAAAAGTGAAAATTTTTTAAAACGTTTTAGCATCGATGATGCTTATAATGATATCTCACATTATTCATTTGACGTAGAAAAAAACGTTATAGAATCACTTAATTCATCCAATCTTGACATAATTCGATTTGGATATGTACTGTTATATAAAAGCAGCATAAAAACTTGCCCACCTGTGCTTATACAACATCTCAATTCTAAGGAACCAGACATTCGTATCAATGCTATTAAAGCAATTGTGCATTTTAATGAAAAATCAGCGGTTTCTGAGTTTCTGAGTTTACTGAATCGAGAAACGGATCCAGAGGTCGAATGGTGGGCAATCAACGCTATTGTTGAGCTCGGAGATGAGAATATATATAAACAAATCAAAGAACAAGCTCACATTTGGTCGAATGATTCTTCACCTGAAATTAAAGCAGGAGCTATTCGCCTTTTATTTTTGTCAAAAGATTCCAATGATACTGAGCAAGCAGTTAATATGTTGCTTTCTATGTTGCAACAAAAACAATTGCTCGTTAGACGAATTGCTGCAAGAGTATTAGTAAATATTCCATTGGATAAGATTAGTCTTTACTTACCTGATCTTATTGCGGATGAAGACAATATTATTAGTTCTTATTGTGTAGATGCCATATTCAAACAACATAAATTTAGCTATTTACCTAATGTTATTTCTCGTCTAAGCAAAGGTGGTATTTATCATTCAGCAAAACGTTTAATAAATGCATCATCTGATCAGGCTATTAAATTATTAATGGAATTCATTGTTAAAAATAAAAATGATTTTAGAATTCGCAACGATATTTTAATCGCATTATTAGCGCAAATTTCTGATGTTACGGTGGAGAAAAATTTAATTGACATTGCGAAATTGAAAATAACTTTATTTAGAAGTTTCGTAGCTATCGAAGCATTTAATCGCGCGAAACATTTTAGATTAAGAAAATTTTTAAATAAGAACGCGTTAAAATTTGCTTTTCAAGAACAAATTTTAATTCGAGCATTACGTATAGCTATGTCCATTCATCCTGCAAATCATATAACTAGAGAAATCATGGCACGTATTGATCTGGCAAAAGAACGGTTTTTATATTGGTTAGGTACATATAAATATTCAGATGATATATTTGGTCTCATACCTAGTCTATTACGCGGAATACAATCTGAAAGAGCAAAAGCATTGGAGTTATTGCTTAACTTAAATCCCAAGCGCGAAATTAACAAAGCGATTAAAGAAGTTTTTTCAGAAAATCATGAAGCGTTAAAAGAGTTGTTACCAAAGCCTGTCGATTCATATTTAGATGAATGGCTCATTCAAGTCATTTATACTCCGTCAATTAATAAAGCAGGAGTGTCCATGGACAATTTGCAAAAAGTGTATGTGTTACGACAAGTCGAGTTATTTAAAAAATTACCTGCAGAAATTTTAATGATTATTGCCGAGGAAACCGAAGTTGTGAATGTAGCAACTGAAGAAACTTTATTCTTAGAAAATGATGTTTCTAACGGTCTTTACATTATTGTTTCTGGTAAAATTCAGCTCATTAGACACAGTAAATTGTTATTGGAGCTCAAAGAAAATGATTTTTTTGGAGAAATTTCTTTAATTGACAATGAACCTCGCAGTGCGACAGCAATGGCTAAAACCGAAACGAACTTATTACTCATTAACCAAGAAACATTTAATCGTATCATTAACGATTTACCTCAAGTGTTACTTTCCGTAACACAAGTCATATTGCGTTACTTGAGAGCTGCCCAATAACATCTTAGGGATCAAGTCTTGACCACTTTTATTCTCAACTTAGCTTTGTTTTCTTCAATTCTTTAATTAATGTAGGAAATTGTTGGTAGACAATCGGAATTGCTTGGAGTGTTTTACTCGCTTCTTTCATGCCGAGTAAATATTCATGACTTTCATTTGAATTATTTAACATACGATTTAAATTAAAATCTAACCAGCTTATCCAATCGCCAAGAAATCCATTTAATGCTGGTTCGATTTCATCTTTAAGCAGTAGGCCGCAATTTTTTTGATAAATAGTAATAAAGCTAACTAAGGAATCGAGATTTACCTGATAATGATCGTCAAAACACCAATAAAGAGCCGTAGTTAATAAATCTTTTGTCCGATTAATTAACCCGACAGATTCCCAATCAATAATGTAATAATTATTGTCGTTCCATAATACATTTTTCGGATCTAAATCTCGATGACTGATAACAGTGTTGTTTTTTAAAATAGTTATATTATTTTCACATTGCTCACAAATATCATTGATGACCGGTAGGGTCTTAATTAATTTTTGTTTTATTTGATTCTCAAATGGTAAGTTAAAGTTACCGATCTTTTTTGGAATTTCAACTTCCGGTACGGGATGATGTGTAATGTTGGCTTTATGGATGCAAGCAAGTGCATATGCTAGTTTTAATATATGTTGAGATGTTATCTCATTTTGTAAAAGTATTTTTCCATTCACATAAGGAAATAACATAGTGATATCGTTTTCAAAAATGAATATTGGATCATCATGATGTGTGATGGCACAAATTGCAGAAATATATTTACTAAATGTATGTGCAATGGCTTCAGTAATGCGATATCGGTCTTTTAAGTTGGGATGATTAATAATATTCGGATTAAGAATTTTTATAATGAATTGACCTGTGTTAGTAGTAAATTGATAAATAGTATGTTGCAAACCACCTGCACAAATTGTTATATCTGAATTGTAATGACCTATATCGTAAGCTTTGCATACAGCCAGTATTAATTTTTTTACATTATGATCTGAAGCATTCATTTTTCAATATTCCAAAATGCACTAATACCTGCTATACCATATCCTCCACTCTCTTTAGAAAGCATTAAATCCTGTCTGCCAACTCCACCAAGGGCATAACTTGGCACATCAATTTGAGAAGCAAGTAAAGAAAATTGTTCCCAGCCCAAGATTTTGGCTTCTGGATGGCTGTTGGTAGTAGCAATGGGTGATAAAGTAATGAAATCGACAGAAATTTTTTTAGCGTGCGTTACTTCTTTTTCATTGTGACAAGATGCACCAATTATTTTGTTGCGTGATAATGGGCGACTAGATAGAGATAGCAATTGACTACTTGTTAAGTGCATGCCATCTGCATCTAATTTTCCCGCTATTTTTACATCACAATTTAATAATAAGATTACATCATGATGAGCACAAATTTTAATGGACTCTTTTGCTAATTCTTCATACTCATGTTCTTTTAATTGATGAGCACGTAATTGAATTAATCTTGCTCCATTACCTAAGCAATTTTTCAATTTTTGCAAGAATATGTCTTTTTTTTCAGGATTTTCACCGGTAATGGTGTAGATTTCGGGAAGAATTATACTGCTTCCCATGCTAGTATCCCACCTTTCAAGTTATGCACATTGGTAAAACCATTTTTTTGGAGAATTTGGATTGCCTTTTTGGCTCTGCCCCCCATTTTGCAATGAACAATAATAAAATCGTTAGGATTAAGTTCATTTAAGCGACTGGGAAGTTCATCTAATGGAATGAGATAGCCATTTAAATTACTTTCTGCATACTCATTTCGATCGCGTACATCCAAAAGAAAAAAATCAGCATGTTTCTCGCGTAAATTTTTAAATTTTTCAATAGAAATTTCTGGAATCGTATTTTGACATTGAGCTATTGATCTTTCTAATTTATCAAATGGAGTGTGCTTAGCACATAATAAACATTCTGGATTTTGTGCAAGATGAAATTGGTTCCATTTAAAATTTAATGTATCTATTGTTATTATTCGTCCAGATAAAGTTTCACCTTTATTTAGCAGTATTTTCAAAGCTTCGATTGCCTGCATTGTGCCTAATAAGCCTGGTAAAGCCCCTAACACGCCTGCTTCAGCGCAACTAGGTACCATATCAGGAGCGGGAGGATTGGGAAACAAGCATCGATAGCATGGCCCATCTGGTGCTGCAAATACAGCACATTGACCGGAAAAACGTAAAATACTTGCAAAAATATCCGGTTTTTTTAAATGAAAACAAGCATCATTAATCAGATATTTGGCTGCATAATTATCAGTCGCATCTATAACGACATCATAGTCTTTTATAATATTTAATGCATTGCCTGAAGTAAGAGATTCTGGATATACAGTGACGTCTACATGAGGATTTAAAGCAAGTAATCTCTCTTTAGCCACATTGACTTTTAAATTACCTATATCAGAAACTGTGTAGAGAATTTGTCGTTGAAGATTAGATACTTCGACTCTGTCAAAATCAAAAATACCAATTTTTCCTACCCCTGCTGCTGCTAAATAAGGTAACGCAGATGTTCCCAAGCCTCCTGCGCCAACGCACAAAACTTTGCCATTTTTTAGTAATTGCTGTCCTTCTAAACCAACTTCGGGAAGGCATAGATGTTTTTCATAACGTTCGATTTCAGGCGCTGTAAGCAAGGTCATCAAATTAGTGTAAAATAATTTAACTGTTAAGACAATGGCTTCTGGATTTCAATTATTAGGGAAATACAGACCTATTATAGATTTGGTTTTTTGATTATACTTGTAGTTATATTTTTACTTAGGAGACGTCAATGAAAAAAGGACATGATTCATCTTCTGTAAATAAAGACATTATTACCCGCACCCCTCTTCCCAGTTCAAAAAAGTTGTACACAAAAGGGCAAATTTTTTCTGATATTCAAGTACCAAACCGTCGGGTCACACTAACCAATGAAACCTATATTGACCTTTATGATACTTCTGGTCCCTATACGGATCCAGATACGGTTATTGATTTAGAAAAAGGTTTAACCCCAACTCGCTTAGCATGGATTTTAAATCGAAATGATACGGAAGAATCCACTGCGTCTCCCTTAATTGCAGCTAACCGTCAACATAAACCACGTCGTGCCAAAGCACAACACAATGTCTCGCAATTACATTATGCGAAAAAAGGGATTATTACTCCAGAGATGGAATATATTGCGATTCGCGAAACAATACACAGAGAACAGCAACAAGCAGCTGAAAAAAATCCTGACGTAATAAAACGTAACCAACGTTTGCGTGGAAATGGGATGGGTGCATCTTTACCTTCTATTGTCACACCTGAATTTGTTCGCGATGAAGTGGCTCGAGGACGCGCAATAATTCCAGCCAATATTAATCATCCTGAAATTGAACCTATGATTATTGGCAGAAATTTTTTAGTAAAAATCAATGCAAATATTGGTAATTCTGCAGTGACATCTTCAATTGAAGAAGAAGTTGAAAAACTCGTTTGGGCGATTCGCTGGGGTGCAGACACGGTGATGGACCTTTCCACTGGGAAAAATATTCATGCTACACGCGAATATATCATTCGTAATTCACCGGTACCTATTGGAACAGTACCCATTTATCAAGCATTGGAAAAAGTTGGTGGCGTTGCCGAAGACTTAACTTGGGAAATTTTTCGCGACACATTGATTGAACAAGCTGAACAAGGTGTAGATTATTTCACTATTCATGCCGGTGTATTACTACGCTATGTTCCTCTCACAGCTACACGCGTCACAGGTATTGTTTCACGCGGTGGTTCGATTATGGCTAAATGGTGTATGGCTCATCATGAAGAAAATTTTCTTTATACTCGTTTCCGCGAAATTTGTGAAATCATGCAAGCTTACGATGTGAGCTTTTCTTTAGGTGATGGTTTGCGCCCAGGTTCATCAGCAGATGCAAATGATGAAGCACAATTTGGGGAATTAAAAACGTTAGGTGAATTAACTAAAATTGCTCTTGAATTTGAAGTTCAAACCATGATTGAAGGCCCTGGACATGTTCCAATGCATCTTGTTCAAGAAAATATGACGAAACAATTGGAATACTGTCATGAAGCACCTTTTTATACACTAGGACCTTTGACGACAGATATTGCACCCGGATACGACCATATAACAAGCGCTATCGGTGCTGCTATGATAGGTTGGTTTGGTTGCGCAATGTTATGTTACGTAACACCTAAAGAACATTTAGGTTTGCCGGACAAAAAAGATGTGAAAGCAGGTGTAATTGCCTACAAAATAGCAGCGCATGCTGCTGATGTTGCAAAAGGACATCCAGCTGCTCGCTATTGGGATGATGCTTTATCCGAAGCACGTTTTGAATTTCGCTGGCAAGATCAATTTAATTTAGCATTAGATCCCGATACCGCTATCGCTTATCACGATGAAACACTGCCAAAAGAATCAGCAAAAACAGCTCATTTTTGCTCTATGTGTGGTCCTAAATTTTGTTCCATGCGTATTACTCAAGATGTGCGTGATTTTGCACGTGAGCAAGCTGCCAAAGCTGGGGATGAAGAAATTCAAGCCGGTCTCAAAGAAAAAGCCAAAGAGTTTAAAGAAAAAGGCAGCGAGCTTTATGTGAGAAATGATACATGACAACAAATGTTGGTATCGTTGGTGCGGGGCTAGTAGGACGACTATTAGCCCTTGAATGCCTACAGCGCGGTTGGAATGTAACTTTGTTTGATCAAGATACTCGTGCAGGCGAGAAAAGCTGTGGTTGGGTGGCCGCAGGCATGATTGCTCCTTTCACAGAGTTAGAATCCAGTGAACCATTAATCTTAAAATTAGGAATAGAAACAACTCGCTTATGGCCTGAGATTTTGAAGCGTTTAATTGAGCCAGTTTCATTTCATTTTTCGGGCACTCTTATCATTTCTCACCCACAAGATGTAGCGGAATTATCTCGTTTTCGTTCGGTTTTACAACACAAGTTAAATATGGTCGAGCCTGATAATAATATCTTGACTAACATATCACGCGAAAAAATGCAGACACTGGCTCCTGGGATGTCACCCTATATTTTGGAAGGTTTTTGGATACCAAATGAGGGAAATATTGATAGCAATGAATTTTTTCATTCCACCACGGCATTTTTGAGTGCACAAGGTGTTAATTGGCTTGAGAATACAAAAGTTACCTCGCTGAAACCGCATGAAATATGGGTGCAAAATAATAAATACCAATTTGATTTAGTTTGTGATGCGCGTGGCTTGGGAGCTAAATCTAATTGGCATGGATTACGTGGCGTGCGTGGCGAATTAGCATGGTTACATACCAAGCAAGTTCAACTAAGTTGTCCTGTTCGGCTGTTACATCCACGTTATCCAATCTATATTTCTCCGCGTGCTAATAATATATTTGTCGTTGGTGCAACTTCTATCGAGAGTGAAGACATCAGTCCAATATCAGTTGAATCAACCTTAGAATTATTATCTGCAGCCTATACCATCCATCCTGGTTTTGCAGAAGCTCGTCTTGTTAAAACATTGACACAATCTCGTCCTTGTTTTCATGATCAGCTACCTAAGATTTCATATATAGATGACGGCTTACTCAAAATAAATGGCTTGTATAGACATGGTTATTTGGCTGGACCTGCGGTTATTCAAGATGCCATGCGGTTATTAGAAAATGGAAAACAATCATTAAAATTTCCTGAATTATTATTTGAGGAATCTGGAGAAACTTTACTATGCAAGTGATCGTCAATGGTGAGAATCGTATCCTATCAAAAGAATGTTCCCTAGCCGATGCGTTACAAGAATGGGGTTATAAAAGCGATATGCCTATCGCTGTCGCTGTAAATAATAAAGTTATTCCTAAGCAAAATCATGCAATAATGATGCTTGCGGTAGGAAATGTCATTGAAGTCCTTATTCCAATGCAAGGAGGTTAGTATGACTTGGACTCTTGCCGACAAAGTCCTATCCAGTCGTCTTTTATTAGGCACTGCCCGCTACCCTTCTCTGAAAATATTGGAAGAAGCTATACATGCTTCAGGCGCTGAAGTGATTACCATTGCTATCAGACGTCATGCTGCAAATTTAGAATCAAGCATGGATTTTTGGAACATCATCAAAAAATTAGGTCGCCATTTGCTGCCTAATACTGCCGGTTGTCAATCAGCAAAAGAAGCTATCATGATCGCCCAAATGGCACGTGAAATTTTCGATACTAATTGGATAAAATTAGAAGTCACAAGCGATGATTATCTTTTACAGCCTAATCCCTTTGAATTAATAGAGGCAACGAAAGAATTAATTAGTCAAGGTTTTGAAGTTTTTCCTTATTGCACAGACGATTTAGCTGTGTGTGATCACTTAGCAAGTTTAGGCTGTCGCGTCATTATGCCTTGGGGAGCGCCCATTGGCAGTGGCAAAGGCTTGAATAATCCTTTTGCTTTGAAAACTTTACGCCAACGTTTACCCAATATTACTCTGATTGTTGATGCAGGAATCGGGGCACCTTCGCATGCTGCTACTGCGCTAGAACTGGGTTTTGATGGCATATTATTAAATAGCGCTGTCGCTTTAGCTGCAGACCCTGTCAAAATGGCGGAAGGTTTTGCTAAGGCAATTGAAGGAGGACGTTTAGCATTCGAGGCGGGACTCATGCCCTCCCGTGATTTTGCTACACCCAGCACGCCTCTCATTAGTCGACCTTTTTGGCAGCAGGTAAACCATGCCTAAACCTATTGTATGGACCATCGCTGGTTCAGATTCTAGTGGTGGTGCTGGTATACAAACTGACTTACATACTTTTCATTCTTTCGGCGTACATGGTTGTAGTGTGATTGCTGCACTGACGGCACAAAATAGTGTATCTGTATCGCAAATTGAATTTGTTTCTGCACATATGATAAGTGCTCAAATAACATCATTAGAACAAGACTTGCCAGCACGAGCTATCAAAATGGGAATGCTTGGATCATTCGAAACCCTGCAAACTATTCTCCCCTACTTAAAAAAATACTCCTGCCCTCTCATTTATGATCCTGTGTTATTTGCAACGGTTGGTGATCATTTACATGAAGGAAATATTCGAGAATTTTTATTAAAACATTTCATTCCTCATATGACTTTAATTACTCCTAATCTTCCAGAAGCAGAATGGCTTTTAAATAAATCAATTAAATCTAATGAAGATATAGAATTTGCTGCGGAAGAATTATTAGCATTGGGAACGAAAAGTGTTTTGATAAAAGGCGGACATGCTAAATTTCAAGATCAATATTGCCAAGATTATTTTGCTTTTGATAAACAAAAACTTTGGCTAACTAGTGAGAGACTGAAATCGACTAATACCCATGGTACGGGTTGCAGTTTAGCTTCAGCTATTACCGCTTGTATGGCTTTAAATTATTCTCTCTTGGATGCAATAGTGATTGCTAAAGCGTATGTGAGTCAAGGCATACGGTTATCCCAACAATTAGGAAAAGGCCCAGGACCTATTGCGCATTATGCTTGGCCATCACAGCAAAATGATTTTCCTGTTATTAGCAATTCTACGAAAAAAAATATTCCTCAAGAAGCATTTTTACCTTGTGACAAAATAGGATTATATACTTTAGTAGATAATGTCGAATGGGTAAAAAAATTATTAAAGAATGATGTTAAAACCATTCAATTACGTATTAAAAACAACTCAAGAGAACAATTAAAAAATCAATTAGAAGAAAGTATTAAATTAGCTAATGAATATAAAGCAGCTCTTTTCATTAATGATCACTGGGAATTAGCGATAGAACTTGGTGCTTATGGCGTGCATTTAGGGCAAGAAGATTTAGAATTAGCGGATTTAGACAAAATAAGAAAAGCAGGATTAAGACTTGGTATAAGTACACATAGTTATTCTGAAATCTCGCGTGCACTAACGTTTAAACCATCTTACATTGCAATTGGACCGGTATTCCCAACCACAACAAAAGCAGTGCCATTCGCTCCGCAAGGACTTGAAAACTTATCTCGCTATCGAAAAATGTTATCTTGTCCTGTGGTGGCTATTGGAGGTATAACGTTACAAAATCTTCCTGAAGTCTTGCAAACAGGTGTTGATGGTGTGGCAGTGATTTCTGCTATTACTAAAGCCCATGATCCTGTTGCTGAAATTCAAAAATGGTTAGATCATTTTAAATCTGGAATAAACAGCGGGAGCTTCAAACAGAGTTCCCATGCCGAATCTAAGTTGAAGGTCTGTTGATAATTCGCTAGGTTGAGCTGAAAACAGAACATAGATGAGAACATTAAAAAGGGATGATCATGAGCAAGGATTTAATAAAAAACAAAGTAGAAACAGCCATAAATGAATTGCGTCAAGGAAATATGCTTATCTTGACTGATCATGATGATCGCGAACAAGAAGGTGATTTAGTTTTCGCTGCAGATAAGGTCTCACCGGATTCAATCAATTTTATGTTGAAATATGGTCGTGGTCTGATTTGTTTAGCTTTACATGAAGATATTTTAGATCGTTTGCAAATCCCTCCTATGCCGACACGTAATCAAGATACCGACCATGCTGCTTTTTCTATGTCAATCGATGCCGCGCATGGGATAACGACGGGTATTTCAACTTATGATCGTGCTCGCACCATTCAGATCGCCATTGATCCGGCTAGTAAGCCCAACGATATTATCATTCCTGGACATACATTTCCTTTGCGAGCAAAACGTGATGGTACCTTAGCGCGTCCAGGTCATACGGAAGGCAGTGTTGATTTAGCTAAATTAGCTGGATTGACACCGGCTGCCGTTATTTGTGAAGTGTTAAACGATGATGGCACTGTCGCTAAATTACCGCAATTACAAAAATTGGCTATGCAACATAATCTACAAATTTTATCAATCGAAGACATTATTCAATATCGTTTGATAATCCTAAATAAATCAAATGAAGTTACCGAATTAAATAAATCATAAACAGAGATACTAAATCTGTTATCTGATCAATTGTCTAAAATCTTCACATATTATCTGTCCATTCCGGTCCAACAGTAAGTGAGTTAACAGAACGCGCCTCCACACTTGGGACATCTGCCTGGAGTGGCTGTCGTTTATATTCGTCCGCTCTGGATTGAGCCCCGAATACCGTAGCAATTCTTGCTGAAACTCTCGAGGGCACAGTGGCCGAGCCGAGCTTTTTTAACTGGAGGGCTAAAATATCAATTTTCTGATTCCACACATTTAATTCATCGCCGCTTAGCTTCTTGCCTAGTTGTTCATTAAACTCTTTTTTGAATACGTTTAAAAGATCGTCAGAACTTTTTGCTTCAGTTGAGGAGGCATTTATCAAGGCAGGTGAGTCTTTTTTTTCAAATAGCGGTTTATCTGCTGGGCTACCATAGGCAGGTGGATCCAATGGTGCCACCAAGCGTTCGAGCAGTTTATGCGTAGTATCAGTTTGCATTTTAGTCGCTTCGACAAGTTCTTTTCGATATTTTGCTTTTTCACGCGCTCTTGCTACAGGTAACATATCTGTTTCTTCGACTATTAAATTTTTAAGCGCATTTATTCTGGTCAGGAATGGTTCCTGTCGAGATTTGACTTCTCGCAATATTTCCCCATATTTAACTTCTGCAACAGATTTAAAAAAATCATAATCCTTTTCTGCTTCTTTTACTTCTTCATCTATGGGTTTCAATCGAACTTCTAATTCTCTAATCTCTCTTTTTTGATTTGCTATCTGAGTTTGTATTTGAACAACTGATAACATTTCGCCTTTCTTTTCTTCTGGTCTTGCAGCAAACATGGGTATACTCCTCTTCGTTTTGCGGTAATTTTGCCAGTAATTGCGTCATATGTCTACAAATTAAACACGGCATTACCTTATAAATGCCTGGCATGGTTCAGAAGAGCTGATCGTGAAAAAATGCTGAATGAGAGTAAAAAAAGGCTTTAATTTAATAGCAAATCAATATTATACAACTTAAATTGTTTATCGTTGCTTAGTAGCGTCAAATTTTCGATTTTGGTTTGAGCAATGATCATGCGATCAAGTGGATCATCGTGATGGTGTGGTAATGACCCCGCAAGCTCGGCATGCTCTAACGTTATGGAGACAGGTTGAAATCCATTAACTTGTAATGCCTTACTAAAATCATCGGGTGCGATTAATTTTCCAATTGATTTTTTAATAGCAATTTCCCATCCAGTTGCAACACTGACAAAAATGAAATTGTTTGAATCGCTAATTAACAACCTGGATTTTTTTTAAAGTTTTGTAGAATCTAAAAGCCACCATAAAACAATATATGTATCTATCATTACATTCATTCTTTTTCGCCTTTAAACGCATCTAAAATGCTTTTGGGCAACTTATCAAAATCTTTTACTATTTTGCCTTTACCCTTCCAATAACCAGGTTTGCGTGATAGGGTTTGGCTTTGAAAAGGAATCAATCGAACCAGCGGTTTGCCAGCTTTACTAATAATGACTTCTTCGCCTTTTAGCGCTTCTTCGATCAGCTTGGATAAATGTGTTTTGGCTTCGTAAATATTGGTAATATGCATGGAATGCCCCTTTGACTTGGCTATATTTATAGTCAAGTTAGTCAAATTTTTCCACTAAAAAGCAGAAATAATTCGTAAATAATAATTTATGCCAATCTGTTGCATTAACCTGAGATAGCCAAATCTATTATCTAATCAATTGTAAAAAATCTTTTAAAGGACAACTGTATCCACATGATAGTTGAACAGGTTTATCGTTATAATTTATTTTTACGACATATTCTTGTGGCTTAATTTCATATAAAGAAAAATTTAAATCAGATGCATAAACAGGAGGAGAATTTTTAATTGGCACTTGCATCGCACTCATTGCACTTAATATTGTGGAATCATGCGCAGAAATCAGAACGAATTTAAGAGGCGTATGCTGCTTAGTCACTTGATCAAAATAATGGGCAATGGTCAACATTAATTTATGAGCGGTTATCTTACCCATTTCTTTAGTCCACTCATCCAAATAAGCCCATTCCCCTGCTTGGATAATGATGTCAGCATCTTGGTTGGTTAATCCTTTGGGATAAGGAATATGATGCAATTTGTAAATGTGCAACGTATCTGAAAGATCACCTAAATCATACATATCATGCAAACTTACCCCAGTTATTTGACTCCAGCGCGGAAAATTAGGTGATAATTCTTTGAGTTTGCTTTGCCATTCAGGACTTGAAGAAACATATTTATCTAACAATTTACGAAAATGATCATCGTTACTATCAGGAAATAACCACTCTTCTTGGTCAGCGGGTTCTGAGTGAATGGGAATAGGTTGAAATCCAGAAGGTAAAGCAAAATGACCTGGGCTAATTTGCGGACCCGTACCTAATGGATAAAGACCTAATAGCAGCGATTGAGCACTTTTGAGAGTACGATCATAATCCGTAGAATGCACATAAACCGTATTGTTTTGATAATGTATTGGTAGTAAATGCGAATTTTCAATATAGCGTTTTCGCATTTTTATACCGAGTTGATATTCTTGCTGCATGCCGATTGCAGTTAACTCTCCTGGATGACCTGGCCATTTATGTGGTGCCTTTGGAAGGCTTGTGAGAGGAGCTCTATCTCCATGTCGAATAATATCAAGAGCAAAAATAAGTTTTTCTGCTGCTATTGCTTTGAAGCTAATAAGCGAAAAGAATGCAAATAAAAAAAATAAACGGAATAACATTTTTTTTCCTTAATAGTAAACTATTTCTCTGATGCACCATCAAATTAAATAACAATCTTTTACATGAGACAAGATTTTTCCAATTATACTCAAAACTTTTTAGAACGCGTTGATAAGACATCCGTCAGTCATCGCAATTGGCGATTAAGAAAGGAATATGTTCGCTCATAGGCAAGTGTTGTGGCCTCGGCATTGTAATGCACCCCACCATGTCGAGAGAATGCATGATTCTGCCCTGGGTAGCTGTAAACTGTCGTGTTTGGTTTCTTAGCAAGTGCAGCTTTAATCTCAGCTTGTGCAGCCTTGGTAATGAACTCATCTTCCTCAGCTAGGTGCATGAGAAGGGGTGAATTAAGCCTATCGAGTTCTCCTAAATATTTCTCAGTATCGGCTCCATGATAAGCGACCGCGGCATCAAAGCCATCGTAGCGCACGGCTGTCAGGAAGACCATCAACGCACCAAGACAATATCCGAGGATAGCAACTTTGCCGTTGCATTCTGGGAGGTTGCGTACTGTGTTGATGGTATCCTTGATGTCTTTGACGCCGGCATCTCTATTATAAGCCTGATAAAGGCGAAGACCATGTTGCCAGTCAGCCTCAGACGTGACACTTAGATCAACGCCCGGCTCTTGCCGCCAGAACAAGTCCGGCGCCACGGCAATGAAGCCTTGCTCTGCAAGTTCGTCACAGGTTTTGCGGATATCAGCGTTTACCCCAAACAATTCTTGCAGAACGATAACAGCTGCAGCCGGCGAGGTTTTAGGTCTCGCGATATAAGCAGAAAATGTACCCTCTTGTCCTTTTATACTGATATATGAAAGCATAGGGCTACTTATTAATTTGTGTAGAAGTGGCAGCCTCTTCAATAAGCTTGGCTGTTTCCTTCGGATGAGATATGTAGGCCACATGGCTGGAGTTCACTTCAATTGTCTTCGCCTTGGCACGCTTTGCCATCATACGTTCCTGATCAGGATTAATGGATCGGTCAGCGGTTGCGACCATGTACCAGGTAGGCTTCTTTTTCCATGCGGGATTCGTTATTTTATGGGTGAAGGCGTCGGTGGAGATTGGTACCTGCGATATGGCCATGAACGCTGCTTTCTCTGATGGAATGTCAGCTGCAAAGTCCGCCGCAAAATGCACTTGATCTATCCACCAGAGTCCATTGCTATCGGATTTGATCGCCGTGGAGGCTGGCGGCAAAGCTTGCTCGATAGATGCACAACTCTCACCTTCATCAGGTGCAAATGCTGCGATATAAACAAGTGCTGCAACGTTTGGATGGTTACCGGCCTCGGTGATAACGGATCCGCCATAACTATGACCAACTAAAACGACGGGTCCATCCATAGCATCAATAGCTGCCTTCGTGTACTTTTGGTCATCTGCGTAGGAAGTCTCAGGATGTTGTACCACAGAAACTTTATAACCATTTTTCGTGAGGATGTTAGCAACAGCTTCCCAACCGGAACCATCAGCGAAAGCGCCATGCACCAAAACGACATTTTTAATATGCTGATCCATAGCTCCATCCTCCTTTGTTTCATAGATCTATTTTACTATATGGAGAGCAATGGCGGTCAACAAAGAGGAACTCTTTTAGGTAACGATATCAAAATTTTGATCTAATTGATTTTTTTAGAAAAATCGAAAAAAAACTTTCAGTTGGAAGTAATTTTGACAGAGCTAAAAAATAATGATAATTTTAATACTTAGCGAATTCACATGAATTCAACGGGGATTGGATGACCCATTATCGCTGGTTTATTGTCGCTATTACATTTTTCGCTATTATCATTAATTATCTTGATCGCACAGCATTATCTTACGCAATTACTCCTATTGAAACGACATTTGGCTTAACGAATACCGATTTTGGAATCGTTGCTGCCGCATTCGGTCTAGGTTACTTAGTGATGACAGTAGTAGGCGGAATTATTGTCGATCGTTTTGGTGCTCATAAGATCTGGTCTGTGTTTGCATTATTTTGGTCGGCTGCTTGTGCTATGTTGGCATTTGCAACGGGATTTTGGTGGTTTTTTGTTTTTAGACTATTTTTAGGTATGGCAGAAGGACCTAATTTCCCAGCGTTAAGTCGGGTGAATGCAGATTGGCTACCTGTTTCAGAAAGAGCAAGAGCTTTAGCGATTGGATTAGCAGCAGTACCTTTTGCATCCGTATTAGGCGCACCACTAATTTCCCAATTAATTTCTACTGTGGGTTGGCGTTGGATGTTTTTTATTTTAGGTATGTTAGGAATTATTTGGGCGTTTGTTTGGGCGATAGTATTTCGGGATCGGCCCGAGCAAAGTTCACATGTATCATCGATGGAACTTGCGCATATTCAAAGTGAATTAAATGCGTTACGTAAAAATTCGCCTTCGTTTGCTGAGCAGAAAACAACATGGAAATTTATATTATTTAACCGCGCGCTTTTAGTTAATAACTATGCGTTTTTTGTGTTTGGTTATTTATTATTTTTTGCTATTACTTGGTTACCAGGTTATCTAGAACAAACCTACGCTATTAAAATAAAAGAAGTGGGATGGTTTTTAGTGGCTCCTTGGCTGTTAGCAACTGTATTAATACTATTAGGTGGCGTTATTTCAGATTGGGTCTGGTCTAAAACTCATAACATTCGTTTGGCCCGCTCCCATTTAATTTGGATATGTCAGGTGATATCAGCAATTTGTTTCCTGCCAATTATATTTAGTCATAATTTGTTGGTGGCGTTAATTAGTATTACTTTAGGGGTAGGATTTGGAATGATGCCCAATGCTGCTTTTTACGCAATCAACGCAGATTTAGCTCATGATCGCGTGGCAACGAGTCTGGGTGTTATGGATTGTGCTTTCGCTGCCGCTGGGATTTGTGCACCCTTGATAACAGGTGTATTATCCAATCTTACTGGAAATTTTACTGCAGCATTTTCTTTGCTAATTGGCTTGTCGATAACATCTGCATTAGCAGTTATTTTATTTCAACATCCAAAGGTTCCGTAATTTACGAATTTTTATAGTTTAAGATTCTCACCCCATGTATCTGCAAAACAAATCTCTTCCATTTTCCTGCGGCCGGCATAAGGCTTATCTGCACCTTTCAATTTACCTATCGCAAGCAATGCAACTACGCGTATGCCATCTGGAATATTTAGAACAGACTTTACCTTATCTTCAAAATAACCTTCCATAGGCGCTGTATCATAACCCAAAATTTCTGCCATCCACATCATAGTGGTGAAAGCAATCATCACATGACGATTAATCCAAACCGCATAGTCCGGTGTAAGGCCCATCATATTCCCTGGAGGAGAGCTAAATGTTTTATTTAGCATTTCTTTCATTTTTTGATTTTGTTCTTTACTAAAACCATGTTTTTCAGACTCAGCCAACACTATATCTAAACTGTCGCCACGTGGAGCATTTAAATCACCACAACATACTATGACTGCGCTTGCCTCTTCCACTTTAGGTTGACCCATGGCTGCTTCACGTAAGCGATGTTTTTGTTCCTTATCACGGACAACTACAAAACGCCATGGTTGTATGTTATAGCCACTGGGTGCTTGCATCCCTGCTTGCAAAATTTTGGATAAAACCTCATCTGGCAGTGGTGAGCCATCAAAACTCGGTGTTGCGCGACGTGTTAAAATTGCTTCACTGAAAAGACGTTCTGTCATAAATAACCCCATTTTGCTTTCATAAAAAATCAGTGGCTAGTATATCATCTAACAATATTTATGAAGCATAGAAATCTTGAAAAATTGCCATTATCACCTATTCTTTCAAAACTTGATGTACAAAGGAAACGGAGCTAGAACCTTCTCCCACCGCTGAGGCTACGCGTTTGATATTGCCCGCTCTGACATCACCTATAGCAAACACACTCGGCAAACTTGTCTCAAGAAAATAAGGAGATCGATCGAGCGGCCAATGTGATACAGTTAAATCATCAGGAGACAATTCAGGACCCGTTTTAATGAATCCTTGCTTATCAAGGACAATACAATTCTTTAACCAAGCTGTGTTAGGGACAGCCCCAGTCATCACAAAAATATGGCCAATGTCATGAGTCTCAATTTTGCCTGACAAGTTATTACGCCATTTTACTTTTTCGAGTCTATTATGTCCTTCAAGTTCGATAATTTCTGTGTTCTTATGCACAATAATTTTTTTGTTTTCTTCTATGCGACGAATAAGATAGTTTGACATGCTTTCTGCTAACTCGCTTGAACGAATCAGCATATGCACCTGCTTAACATAATTTGATAAAAAAACTGCAGCTTGACCTGCTGAATTACCTCCTCCTACGATAATAATTTCCGCATCTTCACACACTTGAGCTTCGACAAAAGTGGCACCGTGATAGATACCCACTCCTTCAAATTTTGAGTAATTTTCAAGAGAGAGTTTCCGATATTGTGCGCCAGTAGCAATAATGATGGTTTTCGTTTGAATTTTTTGGTTATTTTCCATTTCAATTATGTAGGGTTTGCGATCACAGATTAAATGAATTGCTTTTTCAGTAATCATTATCTGCGCACCAAATTTTTGTGCTTGCACAAAAGCTCTTGCTGCGAGTTCTTGACCTGAAATCCCATCCGGGAAACCGAGATAATTTTCAATTTTTGAACTTGATCCTGCTTGTCCGCCGGGTCCGTATTCTTCTAATACTAAAACATCCAGTCCTTCTGAAGCACTGTAAACTGCAGCAGATAATCCAGATGGACCTGCACCAATAACAATAAGGTCATAGATGCGCCCTGTTTCGATAGTCTCGTTAAACCCGAGACAACATGCCAATTGTTGATTGCTTGGATTACGTAGTACAGTTTCGCCTCGGCAAATGACTACTGGAATATTCGAAATATCAACATGAAAATGTTCAAGTAGTTCTTGGATAGCTTGATCATTTTCCACATCGACATAACAATAAGGATGACCATTACGCGTGAGAAACTCTTTAATGCGAAGAGTATCGGAAGAATGCCTTGATCCTACAAAAACTACATCACTCACTTGTTGATTAATGATGGCTATCCTACGTAATATGTAAGCACGCATTAAAATATCGCTTAATTCGGAATCAGTTTGAATAAGCTTTAAAAAATTTTCACGAGTGATTTCTATTACCTCTCCTGATTCACTCACCCTCATTTTTACAAAAGGATGACGACCAGAAAGCAAGCCGAGTTCTCCAGTAAATTGGTTAGCTTGACATACAACGAATAATTTTTCAGTATTACCTAATATTTGCAGTGCTTCAATTTCACCTTGTTTAACGACAAAAAATCGAAGATATTTCTCACCTAAATTTAATAAAATTTCGCCCTTTATAATTGGACGCAATATTCCATATTTTGATATACGTACCATTTGTTCTTCAGTTAATTTCGGAAATAGTTTATCAGATTGTACGTCTGGATTTGCGCTCATAGAAAGTCCGTTTGCCTCGATTTGGCGGTTAGCCCTCTATCCCTTGCTAGTTTCAACCTTTCAATATTTATTGTACCAGATTTGTGATCAATTAACTTCAAGTGATCTAGGCCCATTTGGCGGTGGAAAAGCCTGATCTATCTGTTCAAGCATTTGTTTGTCCAAGGAAATATTCAGAGCAGCTAGATTTTCATCAATATGATCTGGCTTAATAGCTTTAGGAATAGAAATGATTCCCGGTTGTCGTAACAACCAAGCCATCGCCACTTGAGCTGGCTTAACATCTAATTGGCTAGCAATGGATTTTAGAGTTGAATGATTGATAATTCCTCCTTCATCCAAAGGAGAATAAGCCATAATGGGTATATTTCTTTGACGACACCAGGGAATCAAATCCCACTCAGCGCCACGCCTCAGAGGATTATAGAGAATCTGATCTGTCGCAACTGATTCCCCACCTGAAATATTGACCAACTCATTCATGGAAGCCATATCAATATTACTAACTCCCCAATAGCGAATTTTTCCCATAGCAACTAATGCAAGAAAAGCTTCTAATGTTTCGGATAAAGGAATATTGCCCTTCCAGTGCAACAAATATAAGTCAATTCGGTCAGTTTTTAAATGTCTTAAACTACGTTCA
Organism: Gammaproteobacteria bacterium; assembly: GCA_025451335.1. Lineage (GTDB taxonomy): Bacteria > Pseudomonadota > Gammaproteobacteria > DSM-16500 > DSM-16500 > JAJPGW01. The sequence goes on along the minus strand of JANWKO010000145.1, from coordinate 5,732 downwards.
CAAGCAAGGATGGTATCTTTGCGTCCAGCATTTTGCGGCAAAACTTTGCTGACTAAAAACACTTGATCTCGTCGGCCTGCTATGGCTTCGGAAACCAATATTTCTGCTCCCCCGTTACCATACATTTCAGCGGTATCAATCAAATTTAAACCTTGATCCAATCCATACTGCAATCCTCTCAACTCAGCAGCTTTCATTTTGGGATCTTCACCCATTCGCCATGTTCCTTGACCTAAAATAGGTATAGATTCTCCCGAAGGAAGATGAGTTGTTGGAATGATTCCTGAAAAACGCGGATGTTTCGTGTGCAGCATAGTTTTATAACCTTGTACTTTACTAAAGACGATTGTACTTTGATCGCTTGCATTTCTGCAAGGGGTGCGAATGCGTTGCTGGCAATAGAATATGGTATAATAATTTTTAATAGCAAAATTTTAAGGGAGGAAAAACAATGAAAAAATTTTTATATAAATTTATATGTTTTTTGTTAATTGGATTTTGTTTATTAACTCTTGTTTTTGCGCAAGCCAATCAATTAAATGCATCGGATGATGCTTATAAAATTTTCGCACCATCAGATATAAATTGGATTAACGGACCGGATGCTTTACCAAAGGGTTCCCAAATAGCAATTTTAGAGGGCAATCCAATGAAGGAAGGTCCTTATACAATTCGTATTAAGTTACCTTCAGGTTATATCATTCCACCACATTTTCACAACGGTATTGAACATGTTACTGTTATCTCTGGTACATTAAATGTAGGCATGGGCGATAATTTTAATAAGAAAAATTCAAAAACACTTCCACAAGGTAGTTTTGCATATATCCAACCTCTACATCACCATTTTGCATTTACAGATAGCGGTGCTGTTATACAATTACATGGTATAGGCCCATGGACAATTACCTATCTAAATCCAAAAGATGATCCAAGAAATAATTCTTAAAAAAATCGCTCTGTGCTAAATCGCGTTCTTTTCAAGGACGCGATAAGCAAGTGCTTTTAATCAGACGAGTGATCTCAAATAAATAGATAGGATGGCATAATGAAATGTCTTATTTGCGAAATTGTAAAAGGTGACGAAAAAAGTTTTAAGATTTTCGAAGATGATGACTTCATCGCGTTTTTAGATATTAGACCTTTATTTCCCGGTCATTGTCTCATGGCCCCCAAACAACATGTGGAAAACATTTATTCTTTATCACCAGATAAAGGAAATAATTTTCTTAGTGCGATTCAAACTATAGGAAATGCTATTACAAGAGGAATGGCATCAGAAGGTACTTTCATTGCAATAAATAACAATGTTAGTCAAAGCATACCACATTTACATATTCACATTGTACCGAGAAATAAAGGGGACGGATTAAAAGGATTTTTTTGGCCACGAAATAAATATGAGTCTTTAGATCAGATCAGAGAAACACAAGAAAAAATTAAAAAATTTGTTAAATCAAATAGCCATCCATCAGTTAATTAAGCTGTAATAAATTAGTTTGTCGAATATGTAAATCTTACTGAACAACCCCACAGCCGTTCCCATTTCAATCAAGTTATCAATGATTATGGCAGATCAAACCATCCGATATAAGTTATTTGTTTCATCCAATAAAGAGATTATCAATAACTTGAGTTCTCTTTTTCGGCCTGGTTTGAATAAAGCAATCACCAAAGGCCATGGTTTTAAGTAGAGAACGAGGAATTAGCTTGATGTATATACCACATGCTGAATTATCTTTGACAACTGCTATACAATCAATTTCATTCATATCGTCAAAATCGATTATTTTATTAACTTTATGGTTTGGTGGAATTACATCAAACTTTTCGCATTGAATGCTCCCCGTGCCTGATTTATTTATAAATTCATTATTTGACACATTAAAAATTTCATAAATTTTTAAAGGATCTGCATTCGCTGCGGGTAAACAAATTAAAAATATATTTAAAATAATTAAAAAAAATCTCATCATATCTCCTAAAAACCATCCGATCAAAGAGATCGGATGGTTTAAACAGCGTTTTACATGGTGAGACCCATTTGAATGTCTTCTTTAATTTCAGATGTTGTAGGGGTGCAAATTACAGGCTTAAATAAGCCATTAGTCACCATAGGTCCATCTTTTTTAGCAAAATGAGCTTCTGATTTTTTACAATATAAATCTAATGCTTTTTCATCCTGAATTGCAATAGCTGCTTTCAATTTAGGAAAAGCTACTTCATAGAAAAATCTGCCATCTGTTTCGATACTATGCTCTTCAACCTCTATATGTCTAGATATAGACGCCGATTCCAGAGCCAGCATCGGTGCGGATGATTCAGCCGCATACTTTGGCACACTAGAACCATAATGTCGGGTTCCATAGCCTTCAGTAGCAGTATCGTCACCGATTTTTTGCAAATAATCGACAATCTTAGCGGTATTTTCTTTATCAATGTCAGTAAATGAAAAAACCAATCGCGAAGCATCATAACCTTTTTCTACATGAGCTGTGCCATTAATGCCTAACTTCGCACCTGCTAAGGATAATAAAGTATCTTCAACTATATTGCATAAGGAGCTGGTGATTTTCTTACCGTTAAGAAATGTTTCCATTTCTTTAAAAAAGGCTTGGTTGGCCAATACAGACTCACAACGATTGTACTTGGCAAATAATTCGATCCCTTCATTGATAAGATTCAACAATTTGAGCAATTCTGTGTTTCCGGAAACTTCTGGAAAAGATTTGAAGTCTGCTATTTCATGCGCAGTATCGATAACGGATTTATAAAGTATTGGCCATTGCTGTAGATGTGATACTTTCTGATTGAGTGCAAACAATGCTTTTAACAGCGCTTCTAAGGATTTGGAAGGTTCCGTCGTGCGTTTATCAAGAATTGTTTTCGCCACTTCATAGGTGTATTCTCGCAAAGTGCTATTAGCGGACGCTTCTAAAATTGGTTTCGATTTAACGATATACTTCGCAATTTCACTAGGTTTATTTAATTTAACTTCTTCAAAATATTTCTTAAAAGCTGGTAATAACGATTTAAAAACAAAAGTTTCATCCAGTGAAATTGAAGAATTGGTTTCATATTTTTCTACTGGAAATTTTAAAAAATCGAGTAGTTTTAATAACTGTAAATAAGGCAGCTTTGGTAAATGAAATTTCAAATCTTCATTTTTACTATAATCATTACCTAGAGAAAATCCTTTTGTCGAATAATAACCAGAGTCCTCATCAGAACTTTTCAGAGATATACCGGCCATTTGGAAAAGAAAGTCATTGACTAAATTGGTTTCTAAGCTGATGCGTTCTTTTATAAGAAATTCGTACAGCTCTCTTTTTAAGCGAGTTAACATTGTAATTCCCTTTTATAATATAATTAAAAACTTTTATCATTTGTCCCTATGACAAAGGCTGGACTAAAATAGCAGAAATTTTGTAGTAATCAACTGAAAATAAATTCCCTCAACCCAAAAATAGCCATCGTTATTCTTGAAAATTTAAATGAAAATCATCGTATATATCGAGACTATTGGGATGGATTAAAACATTCCCATAAATAGAAACATTTATGGGCGTGTTCGAATAAATAAGGAGTTATTATTCATATCCTCTAAAAATTAAATTACCCTGCACATCTTGGCCATTTATAGTGCCAGTTACATTTGCTATCATATTATTAGGAATATCGATGACGCCTGTTACAGTTCCAGTAAAGCCTGGCTCATTCCAATTTAATGTAACTACACCATTTTGACAATGTGAATCGGATAATGGAGCACTGAAATGTTTGGAATCAACCATCGCTCCAAAACCACCAGATATTCCATCTCCACTTGCTGAGTTGTAATAAAGTTTTGCATCCATATCCAGAGACTCAGTTGAAAATTTGCTACCCCAGCCGTTCCAAGTTAACGCACGACAAACATCACCGTTTTTGTCAATTTTTGCAAAATTAGCTGCAATTGCAATGTTTGTTGTTAAACCAGTTAGACCAACGATAACAAGCGCGGTAGAAATTATTTTTTTCATGTTTTTAATCTCCTTAATAAAAAACAAATGTATTTTACCTAAGATTGTAAATACAACAAGGAAAATAAATATGGAGGAGTTTCCATTTTTTAGGATGTGGTTTCTGTGAGGTGAATGAATAGGTTAAGCGTTTTGTCAATGAAGATTACCCATCAATGAAATCATCATTGATGAATCTAAGTCTTATCTATAGAATAGGCCCACATCTTTGGGGCAAAATTAGAGCGGAAACAACGTTAATAATTCGTATCATTGGTCAAGGAGGACAAATGTTATCTAGATTTAGAACGAAAATACCATTTTTGATTATATTAACAATCTTTTTAATTATATTAAGTCCGTTTGGACAAGCAAGTTCTGAATGTCCGATTATCAATTCTGATTATGAAATAAAATTACCTACTGATTTAGGTCTTCATGACGATGCGACGGTGAATACATGGTGGGATTTTGGAACTCTTTATGAAGTAGATAACCCTGCTCACAAATATGGGTATCTTTTAGGTTATCATTTAATGACGCTTCATTGTGATAACAATGCCAATTTGCTATCAGTTAAATTTTTAAGTGATACTTTGTTACATAGTAAATTTCAAGAAATCGCTATCATACGTTCTCCAAAACTGGAGTCTTCAGCAGTGCCATTCTCGGTTAGTTTGGACGCTCAAAATTACTTTAAACAAACATCAGCAAATACCTTTTCTTTTTCGCAGACTATTCATGACAAAGACAATGTAATCACTCTGAAGCTTACCGGCATCGATATATCCGGATTAAGAAAGTCCGGTAAAAATGGCATGGAATTTTACTGCAACGCAAATATACCTGAAGTTGCTTACCCGAGAATCTTAGTTGAAGGGACATTAACCCGTAATGGGATTGAGAAAAAAGTTCGTGGTAGTATGCAATCCGATAGAACTTGGGCAGGAGGTGGAAGATATCAATGTTTTTTCCATTATACATGGGCTATAGCGCGTCTAGATAACGGTATGGACGTGATTCTCTACGCATTTCGGGATCGCACCGGGGCATATACCAAGGATTCATTTTTGAATGTTAATTTTCCTGATGGAACGACCAAATATTACTCTGCGAATGAATTTAAAATGGAGGATTCACATCCCTGGACAAGTCCAGTAACGCATGTCACCTACTTTATCGAAGGTGATCTTTCTATCCCATCACTTGCTATGCAAATACACTTCAAGCCTTTGATGGACGATTGCGAAATGAATGGCTTTTTTACACTGTATTCGGCGCCTAGTGAAATGGAAGGGAAAGTCGGTGACAACTTTGTCAAAGGAGTTGGTACTTTTGAAATAGGTAACTTTATAACCCAATAATTGATGCTGAAGAAATTATTAGACAAGCTTTTTCTGAACATTATTATTTTTTCAGAGCAAGCTTAATATCATAATTTTATATCGTAAAATATATCATCTCTTATTGGGTAAATCGATTCATTGATTAAATTCAATAAGTTTTTAATATCAATAAAAGTTTTCAAAATTAAAAACCCTTTATTCATTTTATCGAACTGTTTTGGATAGTCTAAAAGTACATTACCTAGCCTAGTAAAATTTTCTGTTATTTTTTTAATACAAGATTCAATAATTTCATCAGGAGGCGTGAGATTATTTTCAATTTTAGTTAATATTAATTTTAAGCTTTTATCAATTTCTTTTAATTGATATTGCGTGGATAAATTAA
>JANWKO010000144.1 GCA_025451335.1 Gammaproteobacteria bacterium | reverse complement strand
TCTACGTATCAAATAACCAGCAAGATATATTACGGTCGCTAACTTAGCCACTTCAGAGGCTTGTATACGAAATAAGCCAATGCCAATCCAACGCGCACTGCCATTGACTGAATGACCAATTCCAGGAAGTAAAACAAGTGCCAGCATGAGTAAAACGGCAATTAACAGAATTCCGCCAATTTTTTCCCAAATTGCAAATTCAAATTGCACAATAATACTACCTAATAAAATACCTAAAATGAGGTAAACAATTTGGCGATAGAAATAATAAAATGGTTCATGCAACTGATGATTTGAAGTTTCAATAGACGCTGAAGCTACCATTAATAGCCCCAAACTAACTAGAATTAATACAATAAAAATTAACCAGCGATCATAGGGCGCTGGTGGGATCATGGCACGCCTTGAAGTTAATGTTCGCATATTACAATGTCTTTACAATGTCGGTGAATACTGCGCCACGATGCTCAAAGTTATTAAACATATCAAAGCTTGCACAGGCTGGGGATAATAACACGCTATCGCCTACCTGCGCTGCTTTACTAGCTAGCAAAATGGCTTCTTCCATGTTCTTGGCAAAACTTATTTCTACTCGTTCACCGATAACATCAGCTAAAATCGGTGCAGCTTCACCAATCAAAACTACCGTTTTTACAAACTTTTCTAGTGCTGGAACGAGCGGCGAAAAATCAGCATTTTTGCCAACGCCGCCTGCAATCAAAATTAATCTGCCTTTGATCACACTACCCAATCCTTCAATAGCTGCTAGCGTCGCCCCTACATTGGTCCCTTTTGAATCGTTATACCAAAGAACCCCATCAAGCTCGCGGACTAATTGGCAACGATGTGGCAATCCTTTAAAGTCAATAAGCGTTCCAAGCATAGGATCAAATGGTAGGCCATATCCATATCCAATAGCCAAAGCAGCTAACGCATTGGCTTGGTAATGACGTCCCAAAATAGGTAAATCATTTACAGGTAAAAGAGGCGAATCTTGAAATGCTAGATAAATCTTGCCGCTTTTTTGCAACAAGCCAAATTCATTTTCACCAGGTTCATTTAATGTAAAATGTAATATACGTGAAACATTTGGATCCCGACATTCTGTCAATACATCATCACGATTACATACCGCTACCTGACAATGAGAATAGATATGCTGTTTTGCAAGACGGTACGCTTCTAAATTCGCATAACGATCCATGTGATCGGGCGTGACATTTAGTATTGTTGCTACCGCAGGCTTCAGAGACGATGTGGTTTCCAACTGAAAACTCGATAACTCTAATACAAACAAATCGGGCCTTGGCGTGGTTAATAAATCGAGCGCAGGAATTCCTAAATTGCCACCGACTTGCACGCGTTTTCCTGCCGCTGCAGCCATTTCTCCAACCAGAGTAGTCACAGTACTTTTGGCATTGGTTCCCGTAATGGCAATAATAGGCGCTTCAGCTATTCGAGCGAATAATTCAACATCACCCACTACTGGCACACCTTTTGCAATCTGTTTTGCAATTGCAGGTTCTTGTAAAGCAATGCCCGGACTCAAAATCAATTGTTTTGCGCGATCGAACAAAGTTTCGTCAAATTCACCTACTGAAACCATAACATTAGGAAATAGACTTTTAAATTCTGCTAAATTGGGAGGATTTACTCTGCTATCAACCACCGCAAAAGGTACGCCCTTTCCTTGTAAATAGCGTGCACAGGACAGCCCCGTGGCACCTAACCCAACTATGACATTCAAGTCTCTATCCACGTGCCTTTCCTTTATCTTAATTTTAGTGTTGCCAAACCACACAATACTAAAACAAACGTAATAATCCAAAAACGCACAATAACGCGCGGCTCAGGCCACCCTTTTAATTCAAAATGATGATGAATAGGGGCCATTTTAAAAATACGCTTTCCCGTTAACTTAAACGAACCCACTTGCAAAATGACAGAAACCGTTTCGAGAACAAACACACCACCCATTAAACATAATACAAATTCTTGGCGTACAATAACAGCAATAATGCCTAAAGCAGCACCGATTGATAAAGCGCCGACATCCCCCATAAAGACTTGTGCAGGATACGTATTAAACCAAAGAAAGCCTAGTCCAGCGCCAACCAAAGCACCGCAAAAGATGGCTATTTCTCCAGCACCAGGTACATAAGGAATCGATAAATAAGTAGAAAATTGCACATTGCCTGTTACATAGGCAAAAATCCCAAGTGCTCCCGCAACCATGACTGATGGCAAAATGGCTAGACCATCTAATCCATCTGTTAAATTCACAGCATTACTAAAGCCCACAATCATAAGATAAGCGAGTAAAATAAAAAATGGTCCTAATTGCCACGCCATATGCTTGAAAAAAGGGAAAATTAACTGCGTTTCTACCGGAGAGCTTGCCATAAAATATAAATAGCAAGCTGCAACCAATCCAATTAACGATTGAAAAAAATATTTGCGTCGCGCTGATAAGCCACGACTATTTTTTAAAAATAATTTTAAATAATCATCCCACCAACCAATCACACCAAAACCAATTGTTACAAATAATATTAACCATACATAACGATTCGATAAATCTCCCCACAAAATGGTACTTAATATAATCGCGATTAATACCAATGCTCCCCCCATTGTGGGAGTACCCGCTTTTGATAAATGGCTTTGTGGTCCATCATTACGAATCACTTGGCCTACTTTGCGCAAACTTAATCGACGAATCATGGCAGGACCAACTAACAGTGCAATTATCAAAGCGGTTAGAGTTCCCAATATAGCACGCATGGTCAAATATTGAACCACGTGAAATACGTGAAAATATTGTGACAGCCATTCACTTAACCAAACTAACATTTTTTATCTCCAGCTTGGATCTGACGTTTAACTTAAATTTTCGAGCACCTTATCAACATCACTAAAAGGAATTTTTTCATTTCCTATGAGTTGATACATTTCCGCCCCTTTGCCTGCAATTAGTACACAATCGCCTGGTTTAGCATATTGTATTATGGATTGAATCGCTTTAGAACGGTCATGTTGTACAATTATTTCTTTTGGTTGTTTAAATCCTTGCATAATATCTGACATAATTTGACCAGGATCTTCTGTTCGAGGATTATCATCTGTAACAACAACCTTATCAGAATAACTTTCAGCTATTTTAGCCATCAATGGACGTTTTCCTCTGTCCCGATCTCCGCCACAGCCAAATAAACAATATAACTTTCCTCCACAGTGTGCTCGCAATGCTATTAGCACTTTTTCTAACGCATCAGGAGAATGGGCGTAATCAACTACTATTAATGGTTTTTGATTCCCACCTATTTTTTGCATGCGACCGGGCACAGGTGATAAATAGTTTAAAGCCTGATATGCCTGTTCAAATGGGATTTTCAATAAGCACAAGCTAGTTAAGACAGCGAGGATATTACTTAAATTAAAATGGCCCAAAATAGGCGTTTGCAATTTTCCATGTCCCCAGGGTGTCCAAATATTGGCATGCATTCCTGTAGAATCTTGAATAATGTCATCCGCATAAATTAAATTATTTTTGTTAAAAACACCCTGGCTAGTTTTATTAAGGCTATAGGCATATATATTTTCGCGTTGTAATGAAGCAAGCATTTTGCTACCAAATTCATCATCTGCGTTAATCACGGCATGTTTACTATTTTGGGTTGCAAAAAGTTTTTTCTTGGCAGCACCATATTCTTCCATCGTACCGTGATAATCTAAATGATCACGTGTGAGATTGGTAAATACTCCAACTTCAAATTCAACGCCTTTTACCCTTCCTTGATCGAGACTATGTGAAGAAACTTCCATTGCCACACCTTGCACTTTTGCTGAAGCAAAATCCGCTAAAATCGATTGGACGCTTATCGCATCAGGTGTAGTTAAATTACCTGGACTAATATTTGGATAAATTCCATTTCCTAAAGTTCCTATCACACCACAAGTACGATGAATATGAGTTAATGCTTGAGCTATAAAAAAAGAACACGATGTTTTTCCATTTGTACCTGTTATACCAATGACTGGAAATTTTACGCTTGGATGATCATAAAACGTTGCCGCAATCTCTCCAATTCTTTGATTTAGATGATCAACAGGCAAAATAAGGGCATTTTTTTTCAAATGTATCGATGTGAATTTTGAATCAAAGTCAGTCAATACAACTGAAGCACCTTTGTTAATTGCATCATCGATGAATTCTCTCCCATCCAAATGCGATCCTTTACAAGCAAAAAATAAATTTCCCGGCTTCACGTTTCGACTATCCAAAGCAAGGCCTGTGATATCTCTATCTTCATAGAGAGAGGTGTCATAAAGATGATAAATAAGCTTTGATAATTTCATTGGTTTCATAATTAAGGCCAATAAGCTGTTAATTATGGTTAAGTATACATCAAGCTTTGTTTTCCAGCGAGGCCATATCATCAGGAGGAATATTTAACATACGCAAAGCACCTTCCATGATATTTTTAAAAACAGGCGCAGAAACATCCCCACCATAATAAAGCTTGCCCTGAGGATTAAGAATGATAACTGCAACAACTAATCTTGGATTACTAGCTGGAGCCATCCCCACAAAAGATGAAATATGATGATGCTCCAGATACCCATGCCTTCCTACCATTTTGGCTGTGCCTGTTTTACCCGCAATACGATAGCCAGGTATTCGTGCAGATTTGCCCGTCCCATCTTTACTATCCACGACAGTTTCAAGCAACTCCAACATTTGTTTTGCGATACTAGCTTTAATGACTTGCTTTCCTTCGGGTGGCGCATCTATTTTTAATAATGACAAAGGAATTTTTTCACCTTTGTTAGCTAGTATTGAATAAGCATGAGCTAATTGCAAAGGAGTCACCGATACTCCATAACCAAAAGCCAACGTTGCTAAAGCAAAGGGAGCCCAATTCTTTCGTTTTATCAAAATTCCCGAACGTTCACCTGGGAAACCAACGCCTGTTTCTTCGCCAAATCCTACGCGATTTAGCAAGCTCCATAACTGATTAGGCGGCAAAGCCAGAATCATTTTTGTCACACCGACATTACTAGAAACTTGCAAAATCTGACTGACCGTCATTGGCCCTTTTCTGTGTTCATCTCTTACTAAATTTCTTCCTACCCTTATCCAACCCGGATAAGTATCGATAATTGTTTGCGGTTTAAAAAGACCACTATCCAAAGCACTTGCAACACTAAAAGCCTTTATCGTTGACCCAGGCTCAAATACATCCGTCACAGCTCGATTTCGTAAATTTTCAGTTTTACAATTCTCTCGATTATTTGGATTAAAAGAGGGTTGATTAACCATCGCTAACACTTCTCCGGTTTTAACATCAAGTACCACTACTGAACCGGAGCTAGCCAAATGTTTTTTTACACCGTCTAAAAGTTCGCGATATGCTAAAAACTGTAATCCTTTATGAATACTCAAAGTTAAATTCGAACCGCGTTTTTGTTCTTGAAGGGTTTGCACATTAGAAATAACTCGACCTAAACGATCTTTGATAACCACTTTTTTTCCTGGTAGTCCTGCCAGTAATTGGTTATGAAGTAACTCCATTCCTTCTTGACCTTGATCATCGACATTAGTAAATCCTACCACATGTGCAGCGATTTCTCCTTCTGGATAAAACCGCTTGTATTCGCGTTGCTGATAGACACCAGCAATAGCCAATGCTTTAATTTTTTTTGCAATTTCAGGTGAGATATCACGTTTTAAATAAATAAATTCACGTTTTTTATGTTTATAACGTTCTGCTAATGATTGAATGGCGAATTTTTTTATTCCCAATAATTGGCTTAATTTTTTTAATTCTTGAGGTTTAATAATAAATTCTTTTGGATTTATCCAAATTGAATAAACCGTTGTGCTAATAGCTAGCGGAGAACCATTACGATCCGTTATCATGCCGCGAAAAGCAGGCGTATGGACAACACGTAAAGCCCGAGCATTACCTTGATTTTGTAAAAAATGTTTTTCAATTACTGTGAGATCAATAACGCGTGCGACCAAACCTACTACAATTAAGAGAATACATGTAATGAGTAAATAAAAGCGCCATGGTATGAAGGCCGCTTGAAATTTTAATGCAGGCACGTTTTACTCGTTAATAATTTTAACTGTTGAACTATTAGGAACGATCATACCCAGTTTTTTACTTGCTACATTCTGTATACGTGCTTGCGTCATCCAGGTACTTTTTTCTAATAATAATTGTCCCCATTGCACATGAATTTGATCACGTTCTGTGAAAATTTGTTGTAATCCTGCATTTAACGTGCGTGTTGTATTCGTCACATAAATAATACTTAACGATGATACCAACACAGCAGCGGTTAAAATTAACGTGCTAAATTGAATTTTTGATAATAATACCGAAATCACCCAAGTTCGTGAAACAGTACTTTGACTTAAAAAACGGGCTGCAGCATTCATAGTAGCTTCTCCGCAATTCGTAAAACAGCGCTCCGAGCACGAGGATTAAAGGCAATTTCTTGATCTGATGGTTTCACCGCACGACCGATGCGTTTCATCTTTGATAAACTGCAAGATTTTTTAATCGGTAAGCCAGCAGGAAATTGCTCCCCACGTTCTTTCTCCTGAATAAAATGTTTTACTAATCGATCTTCTAACGAATGAAAACTAATTACTAACAAACGGCCCCCTACTTTTAAAGCTTCATAACTTTGTGTTAAACCTCGTTTTAAATCTTCTAATTCTTCATTGATAGCAATACGTATCGCCTGGAAACTTTGTGTGGCAGGATGCTTGCCTTTCTGCCAAGCTGGATGCGCAGTTGCAATAATTTCAGCGAGTTGCGTTGTGGTTGTTATGGGTTGTTCTTTTCTCGCTTTAACAATTGCTTTCGCTATCCGACGCGAATAGCGCTCTTCACCGTATTCCCATAAGACTGTCGCTAAATTTTGCTCAGAAATAGTTTCTAACCAGCTTGCTGCATCAACACCTTGTGAAATGTTCATGCGCATATCAAGTTTTCCTTCACGCAAAAAACTAAAACCACGTTCCGGATTATCCAGTTGCGGAGATGAAACACCCAAATCACATAGGATTCCATCGACTGAACCAAACACTTCATATTTTTTTAAAAATATTTCTAATTCTGCGAATGAACCATGTTGAATTGTAAAACGTTTATCACCAGCAAAAAGCTGGCACGCGTAGGCAATTGCTTCAGGATCTTTGTCCATCGCCATTAAGCGCCCCGTTGGACCCAGCTGATTCAGAATAGCCTGCGCGTGTCCACCCCGCCCAAATGTGGCGTCGACATAAATACCATCCGGTCGGATTGCTAGGTTAGCAATCACTTCGGTTAATAAAACCGGCTGATGCGAAGTAATTTTCTCTTCCATGCGACATGCCACCATAAAATTCCATTACAATGACAACGACTTCACTTCATCTGGTAGAGGTGAATCACTACTCGATTCTTCCCCTAACCACTGGCCACGTCTTTGTTGCCAATGTCCTTCATCCCATATTTCAAATTTTTTACCCTGACCGACTAACATAATTCGTTTATCTAATCCTGCATATTCACGCAACAAAGGTTGCAACAAAATACGACCATTATTATCCAATTCCGCTTCCGTAGCATGACCTATTAACAATCGCTGGATTCGACGAGCTGCAGGATTAAAACTTGGTAAAGCAGCTAATTTACTTTCAATTTCTTCCCAAGCGGGTAAAGGATATAAAAGTAAACAACGTTCTTCCGTATCAATGGTCATAACAACATGACCGGAGCATTCGTTTTGCAAACGCTCACGATATCGAGTAGGCATCAATATCCTACCCTTTGCATCGATGTTGATCCCGTTGACACCTCGAAACATATTTCTCATATCTCCCGAACGCCAAAATCGAATCTTTCACCATGCTCTCTATTCCAGTTGCAAGCCCTTTGATCTCTTTTTGCATTCTCGTAACAATACTTATACCACAATTTCCCACAATAAACCACTTTTTACCACGAAATTCCACAATTATACTAAAAAGTGGCTGAGTAAATGATTAATTTGGCTTTTCGTTATAATTCGCACTATCTAATCACGCCTAATTTTGATCGTTTTTTTTGAGTATGTGTTGTTTTATGCCAAAATCTTAAGTTTTCATATTAAGAAAGCATTCTATATAGCGTGATTTTGAAAATTCAGAAGCTGCTGAACAATGCCGAATATTGCATTGGTTTTCATTATGGCGTGAATCGACCAGCAAGATGGCCTTACTAAATCCGAAGGTAATCTGGAGATTTAACGGTTGAAACATCGCATCAACCTTCTTCTGGATTATTTTTGATCATATTATATCATTTTTGATTATTGCGTGACCAATTTTAAGAAAATCTTAAGCTTCCGTTTGTATAATAATTGCCTAATCGCTCTATGCGAAAATTTTAGTTATTTATGTTTATATTTAAAAATTGAGGCTCTATTTATGGCATCTAGTTCATTAAGTTTACCTTCAGCAGCTGGCGCAACGACAGCAACAGCCGGCGCAACGACAACGGCAGCAACAACCGCAGCGACTGCTCGCGGAATTGATTTACTGAAAAGTTTATCAAATGGATCAGTGCTGGATGTAGCAAAAAAACATCCCGTAGTCACAACTGCGCTTGCAGCAATAACTTTTGATCAAAAAATCTATCAACCTCAATTTGAGAGTTTTAAAGGAATTCAGCAAGAAATAGTCAAATTAAAAGATAAATATGATAAAGATTTAGCTAACTTAAATAAAGATTTAGCCGTATTAGAAGAAAAAGTAATGGAACCTTTACCGCAGGATCCTTATTGGATTAGGCTTCTTACGATTGGCACATTCCAATCGGATAAAGTATTCAAAGCGACAAAAGTTCATGAAGAAACAAGAGCAACTCAAAAAGCTAAAGAATCAGAAAAAAGGAAACTAACTGCTGCATATAAGGCTGACATTGAAAAAAAAATAAATGAAGCTGAACAATTGAGCGCGGCAGTGAACACGGCACGATTTGCTTATCCAAATCTCATTCTATCAAATCCTGCATTTAAAGAAATTAGAGAAGAATTTCTGCCAGTAAGAGTCGAAAAATTACTTCATCAACTTAAGAATATTTATTCTGAAGTTGCTGATTCAAAAGAAGAAGTTGAAATGATGTTTGCAAATGCAAAGTCACGTTTTGAAAATAGACTGTCTGACAGCATGCGGAATTGCATTGATCCAATTATAACTAGTACAGTCCACTTAATAGACCAGTTATTAAGCGATGGTCGTATTCGTAGTGCATTTACTTCAGAACGAATCAATGCAGAAGTAATAGAAATTATAAATACAAGAACAGTAGCTTTCGCAGAACATGTCAAAGATGGTATTGAAGGAACTTTTGAAGGTTTACAAGCTGCTGCAACACATATAGAAAAGGCTGAGGAGGTATTTGGATCAATTATAGTCCAAGGCGCTGTAAGTATCCAAAGATCTTGCGCAGCAGCTGTAACATATCAAAATGAAGCTGAAGGTGATGGTGTAAGACTTGCAGTAAGAACTACGGTCACAACTACGACGGAAATTGCGCAAGCCTTTGTAAAAGCCGGTGAATTTGAAAGACAAACTGAAGCAGAAGCTGTAATGGCAATAGCAGCAGGCTTTGCTAAAATTGGTGAAAGAGCCAAATCATCTCTCAGAAATCTAGACTTATCATCAGATCCATTTGCACCTAGACTTAAGAGAATGGCTTCAGGGAGCTCAAGTCCAACAGCGAGCAGCAGGAGCCCTAGTCCAACGGCTAGCGAAGCAACGAATTCAAGTCCAAAAGCCCAATGTCAAACACCGACGTCGGATATCCCATCATTTGGACCGCTTCCAACGAGTAGTATTGCGCAAAACTCAATTGAAAGATTAGGTGGCATTTAAAAAAGCTGAGATTAATGTAAATTGTAATGTTATTGAAATAAAAATTATCAGTTTATGGTAGAATATTAATCTTAATAATTTAAACAGACTGTACATTAAACAATATATTCCCAAACATCGCAGAGGTTAATTATGTGTTTTGATCGTTTTTTTAATAAACCAAAAAATCCTGAAAAAAAAGAACGGTCTAATCCGTTCACCAAGTTAAAAAACATATTCACCACGTTTAAAGATAAAAGAGTATGTGATCGTCTAGTTATAAAGGCTAGAGAAGAATGGTTACGTGAAAATATGCTTAACCCACCTCCTTCTGAAAAGGATTTTCCACAATGTCGCTCCTAAAGCGATCTTGATTATTAATTAAATTAAACTAACGTATAGTTGACGGCAAAAAATTTCGAAGAAGATAAAGAAATTAAAAGAGTCAGCCAATAAGCCGGGTTCTGTCGTGGACAGTCATTTATCTGGGATGTTTGTCACCAAACACCTCAAGCGACCTACCCGAGCTTAAGTGCGGGCCGCACTTGATGGTTACCTTTCGGCACCAAGAAAGCTCCTATTTGGTCTTGCTCCGAGTGGGGTTTTCCGTGCCGCAACTGTTACCAGTTACGCGGTGCGCTCTTACCGCACCTTTTCACCCTTACTGACTATCTTTCGATAATAAGCGGTATATTTTCTGTGGCACTTTCCGTAGGCTTTCACCTCCCAGGCGTTACCTGGCACTTTGCCCTTGGAGCCCGGACTTTCCTCTACTTTTCAGCAGCGACTGTCTTGGCTAACTCAATGTTAAGAATAGTTGATTTTAGAGCAAAATCCAAGGAATAGTTGACATTTCTACTGCACTGATCCACAAATTCTAGTTGATATGGCCATAACTCATTGAAAGTTGCTTTTGATTTTTTCAAAATATATTTTATAATATATATGTAAATATATATTTGAGGTATGGCCATGGGTATTCCGTTAATGATTCAAGAATCAGACAACATACGAATTGAACATCTAAAAAAGGATTTTGGTATTCATAAAAAAATTGATGTCATTCGCGCAGGTTTAACATTACTAGAAAAGGAAGCGCAACGCTTAAAGAAAATTAAGCGCTGGAAGCATGCTGCCCAATTAGCGGCTAAAAGTAGTCAGGCAGTTAATAAAGAATTGCAGAAACATTCCAGGTTGAAATCAGAATGATTGAACATCCAAAACGTTGGCATATTTATACCGTAGACTTAGAACCCCGAGTTGGAACAAAGCCAGGTAAGCAACGCCCCTGCTTGGTTATACAACCAAGTGAATTTGCTGAAGCTGGCTTAAAAAGTACTGTAATTTTACCGCTTACTACAAAAATTATTTCTGAAGATGCGTTTCCATTGAGAATCAACATTCCTCAGGGTATCGCTGGGATAAACAAATCAAGCGATATTTTAATCGATCAGATTTTAGCTTGGGAAAATAGTCTGTTCCGACAAGAATTGGGCGTGCTGCCCGACCATTTAATTGCAGAAGTTAAAGCTGCTTTGCTTGACTTTTTAGATCTTGACTAGAATAAAACGTCAAGCAAGTTTAATGCGTGACCTTGTCTTTTAGATTCGCCAAATATTAACTTCTGACTTATGATGCAATTATGTTTCTGAACTGGGTTGTAAATATGTCGGTTCATATTAGTTTCTCGTGTATTCCTAAACTTAAAACAATCTATCTCTATAGCTTTTTATTTTTGATCAACAATGCCTGCTCATATAATTCATTTTTTCGCTCACCCGTTATTTTCGCAGCAAGATCAACCGCTTGTTTTAAAGGTAAATTTTCTAAGAGTAGTGTTAATAATTCTGCGGCAGGAATAAGAGATTCCGACTCAGTAGTGCCTGAAACTAAAACGACTATTTCACCGCGTTGTTGATTAGTGTCCTGAGCAACCCAAGGAATTAATTCAGTTAATTTGGCCGAGTAAGTAGTTTCAAATTTTTTCGTCAATTCTCGCGCAATCACGACTTCTCTTTCTTGTCCGAATACACTTTGCATATCTTGCAATAAATCAAGAATACGATGCGGGGCTTCATAAAAAATCATGGTACGAGATTCATTCTTTAATGCAGTCAATCGATCAACACGTCCTTTTGTTTTAACCGGCAAAAAACCTTCGAATATAAAACGATCCGTTGGCAAACCCGCAACGCTTAATGCAGCAATGGCTGCACAAGCTCCAGGAATGGGAATAACTCGAATTCCTAGGCCACGAGCTTCGCGAACGAGAAAATAACCTGGATCGCTGATTAACGGTGTTCCTGCATCACTTATTAAGGCAATGGATTCTCCGTTTTGTAAGCGATCTAAAATGATACCTGCACGGTCTCTTTCGTTATGTTCATGCAAAGAAAAAGTTGGCGTGGAAATGGCATAATGCTGCAACAAAGGTAAGCTATGTCGGGTATCTTCAGCTGCAATACAATCGACTTGTTTCAATATCTCTATAGCACGAAAACTCATATCTTGGAGATTTCCAATCGGTGTCGCAATTATATACAACACGCCTTGGTTATTTTTTGTGCCTTCTGATTTCATAAAAGATGACGACTGCCTATTAAAAATGCTATTATTCGCAAGTTATTTCTCATGATAGTATGTTTTATGTTAAAAATCATATGCAAAACCTTTTTTATTTTCGTTGCCGCTACCATTCTAGCTGGCTGCGCTAGCAATTCTAAAGATTATGCGTCACTTCCACAAACTCAATCTAATCAAACAATGAACACTGCTCATGCAGACATAACAGAAAATGCATTTTGGCAAGGTAATACCTACGCAATTTGGGATAGATTACAACATACTTCGTTACAAAAGTTAGAAGCTGCTTCTGTCAATTCTAATCCTACACAAGCGGCATGGATTCAATTTGGTATTATTAGCAAACGTTACAATAAAGACTCAAAACAATTAGTCCAACAATTAATAGCTTGGCGCAATGCAAACCCAAATCACCCTGCCAATGAATTGTTCCAAAACGATGGAACACTTTCTAATATTAGCAATGCTTCCTTACCCCAACACATTGCCTTATTATTACCTCTAGAAGGTCGCATGGGCGCTAGTGGACAAGCTGTAAGAGATGGTTTTTTAAGCGCTTATTACAAGTCCCACGCAAAGTCGAATATTCAACAAACCATAACTTTTCTTGATACCAGCAACAATCAAAATATTTCGGCACTCTATCAACAAGCCATTAATGAAGGAGCCGATCTCGTTGTCGGTCCTCTCATTAAAGAAGAGGTAGAATCACTTATTCACTCAGGCAGCGTCAATGTACCCACTCTTGCATTAAATTATACGGATGGATCACTTCCGCAAAATCTTTATGAATTTGGATTATCTCCGATGGATGAGGCGCAACAAGTTGCGGATAAAGCATGGAAAGCTGGACTGTCTCGAGCTATCATAATTGCGCCACAAACGCCCTGGGGACAGCGTGTCACGAAAAATTTAATCACCCGCTGGCAATCGTTAGGCGGTAAAGTCACTGATACATTCATTTATGCTAAGCAAACTGATTTTAATCAATCCATTGCTAATCTTTTGCATATTGATACCAAAGAAGATCGAAAAATCATGCAACAAGATAACAATAAAACAGTTCTTGAAAAACAACGTAGGCAAGATTTTGATGTCATCTTCTTATTGGCCGAACCACAATCAGCACGCCTTATTGTTCCCTTGTTAAAATATTATTACGCCGAAAATATCCCGATTTATGCCACCTCTTCTATCTATTCGGGATCTCCTAATCCGCAAAAAGATACGGATTTGAACGGTGTTATATTTGCTGATATTCCCTGGTTTTTGAAATCTTCACAAAATACAAATCGGTTATATGCGGTCGGACGCGATGCCTATGTTATTAGTAGCGAATTACTGCGTCTGACAACTTTACCTAATTTTCCGTTATATGCCGCTACTGGAGCATTAACACTCACTTCAGATCATAAAATTTATCGACGTTTACCCTGGGCACAAATGCACAATGGACACCCTTGAAATTGGACAACATGCAGAACAACAAGCCTGCGCTTATTTAGAAACAAAAGGCTTGAAACTTTTAACACGCAATTATCATTGTGTGTTTGGTGAAATTGATTTAATAATGCGCGACGAGCAAGACGTTGTGTTCGTTGAAGTTCGCTCACGTTCGAATGAAAATTTCGCTAGTGCTGTAGAAAGTGTTACTTTAACAAAACAGCGCAAAGTAATTAAAACAGCGGTTCATTATTTACAAAAACAACGTTGGTTTGACAAAGTACAATGTCGTTTTGATATCATTGGTATCACGAATGATAAACTTGAATGGATCAAAGATGCTTTTTCAGAAAACTATTAGAAGAAAAACACCATGACCAATCTACTTGAACGTATAAAATATAATTTTAGCGAAAGTATTCAAACAAAAATCAATTCTGCCGATTCTATTCTTCCAGCCATAGGTTTCGCAGCTGAAAAAATCGTTCAATGTTTACTAGATGATCGTAAAATTTTAAGCTGTGGCAATGGTGGCTCAGCTTGTGATGCTCTGCATTTTTCTTCAGAAATGTTAAATCGTTTTAAGCATGAACGTCCAAGCTTACCTGCAATCGCTCTGGCAGCCGACATTCCGACGATCACATCAATAGCAAATGATTCCCATTACAATGAAATCTTTGCGAAACAAATTCGTGCTCTAGGTCAGCCTGGCGATGTCTTATTAGCTATTTCGACAAGTGGGAATTCAGCTAATGTACTGAATGCGATCAAAGCAGCCCATGATAGAAAAATGCAAGTAGTTGCTTTGACAGGCTATGATGGTGGTAAAATACCAACACTTCTTAAAGATGATGATATCGAAATTAGAATACCAGCGCATGAAACAGCTCGTATTCAAGAAACGCATCTATTAGTTATTCACTGTATTTGTGATGTTATTGATTTTCAATTATTTGGTCACGGAGAAATAAATTCATGAGAAATAAATTCATGAGATATATTATTTTATTAATCGCTATTACTTTATCTCTTCAAGGTTGCATTTTTGTCGCCGGAGCTGCGGCTGGTGCTGCGGGTGTGGCTGTAGTCTATGACCATCGCAAAATCCAACAAATAGCCCAAGATCAAAAAATTTCTAACACAATTTATGATCGAATTCGTGCAGATTCGGAACTCGGCAATACGCATACCCATATTGATGTCACGTGCTTTAACCAAGTTGTATTATTAACTGGTCAAACAGCTAACCCTGATTTAAGCAAGAGAGCTGAGGAAATTGCTAATCAAACACCTCATGTCAAACGTGTTTATAATGATATTTCCATTCAAGGTCCTAGCTCTTCATTAACCCGCGCCAGTG
This sequence comes from Gammaproteobacteria bacterium, assembly GCA_025451335.1. Classification (GTDB taxonomy): domain Bacteria; phylum Pseudomonadota; class Gammaproteobacteria; order DSM-16500; family DSM-16500; genus JAJPGW01. The sequence continues at coordinate 794 of JANWKO010000144.1, read as the reverse complement.
ATTCATGGATTTCAACAAAAATAAAAACACAAATGCTGGCCACTAAAGGATTAAAATCAGGATCGATTAAAGTAGTCACTGAAAATGGCAATGTATATTTAATGGGTATTGTCACAAGACAACAAGCTGATATGGCTGTTGATATTGCTAGACAAGCCACTGGGGTACAAAAAGTAGTAAAGATTTTTAAATATAAAGATTAAAACAAAGCTCGAAGAATAGATCACTTCGAGCTCCAATTGTTTAGTCGTAAATATCCCATTAGTGCGGTGACATAAGATGGTCACGCTTCGCTTCTCTCTTTACCTCGTTTTTTTGGCTTTATAACAGACCTATCTTTGCCGCCGGCCCATTTATATAGTTCTTCTATCCTATTGGCCTAAAGACGACCTCTAAACGCGTGAGATCCTTGTTATTCACAAAAAATCACGCAATAGAAGTGGATTTATTTTGCTCTTCCTGTATAATTCGGATTGAATAATAGTCAATATATTTCTACAAAACGAAGGAGTCTCCCTTGACGTTTAGCGGCAAACCTTTAAATCCAGCAGATAGCAAAGATTCGACCATAGAAGTTAAACTAAACGAAGTCATGCCAAAGAAGCTATTAAACAAACTTCCTCGCTCGGTTGGTGGCGTCATAGGCAAGTTTTTTGATGTAGCTGAATTAATAGATGCGGATCAGAAAAAGAATGCCGCTGATGCAAAAACATCTGTGACCAAAAAACCCATCTGGCTTGATCAACCACTGAGTTTTTGGGGCAACTCTTTGTTGCAAAAACAGATCTTAACTT
>JANWKO010000143.1 GCA_025451335.1 Gammaproteobacteria bacterium | reverse complement strand
GCTTTGAACCTCTGTCAGAAAGAAACCGCCGACTAAAATCCCACTTTGAATAGCTTTTCTTAACTTGGACTCGAGTTTTTTTTCAAGTTCGTTTTTTGATTTAGAAAACTTTTCTTCTTCGTCATCTATTTTTTCGAATTTTCGTCTGATTTCATGATCTTCTAACCAATTTAAGTAACGTGTATATTTGCTATCATCAATGTGTAACATGTGAACCACCCCGATTTTAATTTTAGATATTTATCAAGTTGACTTATTAGTCAATGTATAAGTTTATTCATCTATAATTTATCTAATTTTTGTTATGTTCAAAATTTCGCTTCTGGTTTGTTAATAGAGAAATCGAAAGCTTTCAAATCATTCCGCTACTACCCAAACGCCATTTCACCGCTGCGATAGTAAACGGCACAATTTCATTTTCAATTTTATGCTCACGCAATACTCTTGCAGCTTCATTCAGCGTAGCGCCGGATCCTATATAATCATCCCACAATAAAATAACGCCATTTGGAATTATAGTTTCAGGAATTTTGTTTTGAAGATCATTAACTTTCATTTGATGCGCTACATTATGTTGTCGTTGATCATTATTCAATAATTCCCCTTGACGAGGACGAGGAGTTTCTCGATCACGCCAAGACAATAAATTTGAAAAAGCGGGAATTTTTAAATAATTTGCAAATAAATTTATAATAGCCTCACGCGCAATCCACGTACCCGAAGGGATGGGTATAATGCAACTTATCTGATGATGCTGCGTGAGATCCGTGAGACAGGCTTTAATAAGTTGAGATAAATATTCAGAAAGTCCCAATTGAGAAGGTTGGCTTTGCATGCGTTCTTTCATAAATTGAACAAAATCCGCAGAGCGTAATTTACCATCTAAAATTGCCATGCCAGTTGCAACATTAGTAATTTTTTTCGAAAGCGAAATTGTAACAGTGCGGCGACTCAGCCAAGAAGAAATAGAAAAAATCAAACTTTTATTATTTTCGGCTTGAAAAGGAACTTCGCTACAATTGTTACACTGTCCACAAGAATGAACTTCTTTATCTCCCAAAGCAACTCGTAACGTTGACATCAAACATATTTTGGGAATCTCACAATAACGTTGCATAGCAGAAAGTTCAGCATTTCTCAGCATATATTGTTGATCATATCGATTCAAATTTGGATTGCCTGATTTATTGGTTAATTCATATATTTGAGAACGATTGTGGCTGATTTTTCTAAGATAACCTTGCTCAATTAACTCTGCCACTACGACGGTAAGTTTAGTGGGATGCATTCCGGTTAAACGTTTTATGGTTGATAAATTCGGCGCATTGGAACTTTTACTCATCACCTGCAAAACATTTTGAAAATCAGATAATAAAGGTTGCGCAGAGTCGACACAGTGTTTTTGTATGCGATAATCAGCTGGATTATACAGTAAAATACCTTCCGCTGGATTACCATCACGTCCTGCCCGTCCAACTTCTTGATAATACGCTGTAATAGAACCAGGATAATCAAAATGTATAATATAACGTAAATTTGATTTATCAATACCCATACCTAACGCATTCGTCGCTGAGATAACGGTATATTTATCTTCAACAAAATCATTTTGCAACTGTCGCTTCAGTTGATTATCTATACCGGCGTGGTAAGCTGCTGCTAGTACACCCTGTTCTCGCAAAAACGCCGCAACCAATTCCGTATTTTCTCGTGTCGCACAATAAATGATGCCGCTGCCTTTGAGCATCGTTAGTAGATGTAACAAAGTTGCTAATTTTATCGGTACACTAGATGTATTCAAGACGGTTAAACGGATATTAGCTCGATTCATACTTTCGCGATGAAGAATGATTTTTTTATTATCCACTTTGAATTGATTTTGAATATCTATTTCCGTTTTACTATTTGCTGTTGCTGTCAATCCTAAAATTCTAAGATCAGGAATTTTTTTTACTAATGCTTGTGCTAATTTAATGATTTGACGATAACTCGGTCGAAAGTCATGTCCCCATGTGGAAATGCAATGCGCTTCATCAACGACGAGTAATTTAATTGGTAAATTTAATAAAAAATCAAATCGATCAACATGATCTAATTGTTCAGGCGCAATAAATAAAATTTTAATTTTGCCGGTTTTCGCTGCTTCTCTTGCCGTTATATTCTCCATTTCATCTTGATCAGTATTGATGCTAGCAGCAGAAATACCAAAACGATTTTTTAATTGTGCAACTTGATCGCGCATCAACGCTAATAATGGTGAAATTACTAATGTTAAGCCATCTAGAATAACAGCTGGGAGTTGATATAATAATGATTTTCCGTAGCCAGTGGGCTGTATGCACAATAATCTTTCTTGTTCCATGAGCACATGCAATGCTTCTAATTGGCCTGGTCGAAAATCTGAAAATTTAAAATTATCTTGTAATGCTTTTTGTAATTTTTCTGTAATTACCTTTTCCATGGATATCCTAAAGATTTAATGAATTTTTTTTCCAAGTGACTTGTCTAAATTAAAAATGATGTTACTTAACAGCACCATAATAGCAGCAGTTAATCCCCAAATAACAACATCATTTTTCACATAACAATAAGATGGGTGACGTCTAGTAATAATTTCTAAATTTGCATCAGGCTTTATCTCTAATAATTCTATTAATGGAAAATAATAGATTGTCTCAATTTCATCATCTGAATGGTAACTTTTTTCAAAATCCAATTGATTAATTAAAGCTACAAAAGGTCTAACGACATTTCCATATCTATCATTGAAATCATCCAATTGTCCAATGATTTGATAAAGCTGTGGAGGAATGCCTAATTCTTCTTCGACCTCACGTAATGCTGTAATTATGAAATCTTTATCTGAATCCTCGCGCATACCTCCAGGAAAACAATAATCCCCCGCATACATTGCTAAGGTTTCCGAACGCTTCGTCACGATTAAAAATAAATTATCATTTTCATCTTGCATCATTAATACTAATACAGCAGCGCTAAGAGGTGTTTCTTTCATGGTTATTGGAGGATGATCTTTAATAAGTGATATTATTTCGTTTTTATTTTTCATTATGAATACACCTGTTTTTTTTGACTTTTTTCTCTACCCTATCATAACACCTTTCTTTTCATATTCTTGTTTTAATAATTGTTCAACTGAGAATGAATCTTTTAAAAAACGAGAAGCATCATTCATCGCCATCGGTTTAGCAAACAGAAAACCCTGAATTTCATCGCAATGCAAATTTTTCAAAAATTCATATTGATCAATAGTCTCTACGCCTTCTGCAACTACCTTCATTTTTAAACTGTGTGCCATGGCGATGATCGCTGTCACAATTGATGCATCATCTGCATTAATCGTGACATCCGTAATAAATGAACGGTCAATCTTAAGAAAATCTATTGGAAATCGCCTTAAATAATTCAAACTCGAATACCCTGTTCCAAAATCATCGATCGAAATGGCAAAACCCAAATCTTTTAATGATTTGATTACTCGTGCACTATGTTCAATATCTTGCATAATCAACGTTTCTGTTAATTCTAAAGTAAGATATTCTCCACTTAATCCCGTTTCTTGCAAAACATTGGTAAAGGTTTTAATCAAATTATTTTCTTTAAACTGTCTAGCAGAAATATTTATAGAAACGCGAACATGTTGCGGAAAATATCCTTCTTTTTGCCACTTTAGATTTTGAAAACAAGCTGTGCGAAGAATCCATTCACCGATCGGAACGATCAAGCCGATTTCTTCCGAAATTGGAATAAAATCAATAGGAGAAATGATACCAAGTTCAGGATGTTGCCAACGAATCAGCGACTCTAACCCACATATTGCATTTTTTGTTATATCAATAATGGGTTGATAATAAAGGGTAAATTCTTTTTTCTCAAGAGCCGAACGTAAATTTGTTTCGATTGTCAATTTTTTAATAATTTTTTCATTGAGCTCATCCGTATAAAATTCAAATGTGTTACGACCACTCTCCTTGGCTCGATAGATAGCCATATCTGCATTTTTCAACAAAATTTGCATATCCGCGCCATCTTCTGGATAAACACTAATGCCGATGCTGGTTGTAATAAACACATCGCGACCTTCTAATAAAAATGGAAGTGAAACAGCTTTACAAATTTTATTTGCCACTGTGATGATATCATCCGTCGTTACTGCTTCCAAAATTATAATAAATTCATCTCCACCCAATCGCGCTAATGTATCAATTTCCCGCAAACAACCATTAATGCGCTCTACTACTTTAATGAGTAAGTGATCTCCGATATCATGTCCTAAAGTATCATTAATATTTTTGAAATGATCTAAATCAAGAAATAATAATGCAACTTGATGGTGATGTCGGTGTGCGCGTTTTAAAGATTGTGAAAATCTTGCGGTAAAAAGACTACGATTAGGTAAATCAGTTAATGCATCATGTGTAGCCAAATAATTAATACGAGGCGTCATATCACTTACTAAAGAAAACACACCACTTAATTTCGCCTCTTGTATATGCGGAATCAGTGTTACACTCACATAACGCTCTTCATCATCTCGAAAATGCATGATAGTTTCATATGTGACTTGTTTATTGGATATTAATTTTTCAAAATTCTCATTAAAAATAGTATAGAAAGTTGGGTCTAATATTTCTTTTACTGGCTTGCCAATAATTTCTGTCAGTGGTTTTCCAAACCAAACTTCATGCGCTTTATTATTAAAGCGATAATTCAAATTCGTATCAATGTAAGAGATTAAAACTGGTAATGCATCTGTTACAAGGCGATATTGTTCTTCACTATCACGTAACAATTTTTCTGCAATTTTACGCTCAGCAATTTCACCTTCTAATTCCTGATTAATGACTTCCATTTTATTTTTGGCTGCTGATAAACTATTTACTAATTCTAAATTTTCTAACTTCAAAACAATGGCATTGTAAACTGCTCGATGCGTTCTAAAAGAAGAAAAAACCAACATGGCTAAAAAAACAAGAGTAAAAAAACCTAATGCATCATGTAAGCCATCCCCTTGCAAAAATAACCAAATTGAAAAAGGAAGCAACATGGGTACAACATAAGCAGCACAGGCTAAACGGCTTCCTGCAAAAAATGGTACTCCCCCGCCTGATACACCTGCGTACATAAATGCGATAAACATTTGATATCTGCCATCTTCTGGAATTAATAATGTGCCGGCGAGTGACCATGAAATTCCAGCTGAACTCGTCATAAGAATAAAAATTTTGAGCCATTTTTTTGATTTTTCTATAGATGGATTTTTTATAAAATACAATCTCACCATGTATAATCGAAAAGCCGTAACTACGAGCATCAACCCATACCAACCCAATAAGACTTTATCGGGTATAACACTATATAAAACAATGACAATTAACGTAGCAACGATTAATGACGCGAATACTCCGGGTCTTGCTTGAGAATAAAGCAAATTTACCAGCTCAAATTCAATGTCTTTATTTTGAGGATCTTGCAATTTGGTTTTAATTTTCGTAAGTATTGTCATAAATAATTCTTCAACAAACGACTATGATTGATATATATTCTAACTTAGATATTGTTATCTTTCTTGCTATCAACATATATCTTTGTTATATAAAATAATTTTTAATATTACAAATTGAAAGTCTTTTCATGAAGAATTTTGGACATTTTAAGAACAAATCGATATAATAATGTCTAATTAGTTTATTATTTACCTATACAAACTAGAAGAGAGTGGGCCGGTGAAAAAGTTATTTCGTACTAAAGTCCTTAATCAGGACGGCGATAAACAATCGTTACGTCGCTGTTTAACTGCATTTGATCTCACCATGCTTGGCATTGGTGCCATCATAGGTGCGGGAATATTTGTCTTAACAGGTATTGCTGCAGCGACACATGCTGGCCCTGCGATTATCTTCTCTTATTTGTTAGCAGCCTTGGCTTGCGCTTTTGCTGCATTTTCTTATGCTGAATTAGCCTCCAGTTTTGGCGGTTGTGGTGGAGCTTATGGTTATGCTTATGCGGGCATTGGTGAATGTTTTGCTTGGATAATTGGCTGGGATTTATTACTTGAATATGGAATGGATGCCGCAACGGTTTCCGTGGGCTGGTCTGCTTATTTGCAAAATTCGTTACACGCTATTGGCATGACAATTCCCCATGCTTTAACTGTAGGCCCATTTCATGGCGGTATTATGAACTTACCCGCTATGCTAGTCATTTTCTTGATAGCAGGTATTTTATCGATCGGGGCAAAAGGTAGCGCACGTTTTAACGAATGGATTGTTTATATAAAATTACTTGTTATTGCTCTGTTCTTAGGCATCGGCATGTTTTATTTTAAAACAGAAAATTGGCACCCTTTTATACCTTTTGGCGCACAAGGTATCGTAAATGGTGCGGGGTTAATTTTCTTTGCTTATATTGGCTTTGATTCCGTTTCAACCGCTGGCGAGGAAGCGATTAATCCGCAGCGTAGCTTACCTATTGGTATCATAGCATCGTTGGCAATTTGTACGCTTATTTATGTTGCTGTTGCCGGCATTCTAACTGGTATTGCATATTATCCAACGCTGAATGTGAGCTCTCCGGTCGCAATGGCTCTACTTAAATTAGGTCATAAATTTTCTTCTGAAATTGTCGCAATTGGTGCTATTGCAGGTTTAACTACCGCCATTTTAACCATGTATTTCGGATTTACTCGGGTATTTTTAGCCATGTCTCGCGATGGCTTATTACCTAAACAATTTATTAAACTTCACGAAAAGAGCCAAACTCCTCGTCGTTTGATTTGGATAGGTGGCATAATCATGGCGATAGTAGCTGGTATTTTCCCAATTAATGAAATTGCAAATTTAGTGAATATTGGCGCCTTGGCAGCTTTTGTTGCTGTATGTGGAAGTGTCATTGTATTGCGTTATACCAAACCCGATTTACACCGTCCTTTTAGGACGTGGAGTCCTATCGTTCCACTTCTTGGTATTTTATTATGCGGTTATCTAATGTGTAATTTACCAAGCGCTACTTGGATAAGTTTTGGGATATGGACTTTAGCTGGATTATTTATTTATTTCGGTTATAGTCGATTTAACAGCCTGATGGAAAAGCCTGTTGCAGTCCCTGCAATTGACTAATTGCCTGATTTAAATAAACTTTTTTTTCAATAATGTTTATTTGAAAAGACTGTTTTTAACAGAAAAATTATGGTACAATTTTTGGACAATTATAATAAAGTTGCATAAATAAGCAAATCCTATTAACAATAAATACAACTAAGTGGTTGTTAAATAACACATTTGAGCGAGATTATAATGAGAAATCGAATAGCGATTACAAGTGGATTAGCATTATTTGCTATGTTTTTTGGTGCTGGAAATATTATTTATCCATTAGAACTAGGTGCTCATGCTGGCGATCATTTTCCATATGTCATATCCGCATTTTTAATTTCAGGTATTGGTCTTCCCTTATTAGGTTTGTTTGCAACCGGACTTTATCATGGAAATTATTGGGAATTCTTTAATCGTCTTGGAAAATTTCCTGCATTTTTACTTATTACATTTTTAGTTTTATTTATTGGACCTTTGTTTGCTACTCCACGTACGGAAACGGTAACGTATCATACCTTACAACCTTTTTTACCCGGCGTATTTAGCAATCCTTTTGTATTTAGCGGCATGTACTGCTTACTCATATTTGCTTTAACATATCGCGATAATCGTGTAGTCGATGTAATTGGTCGCTTCTTATCTCCGATTAAATTATCTTTATTTTTTATTTTGATTATTGCAGGTCTCATTGGAAGCCATGAAATTTTAACTTCGAAACAATCCATTTCTTCTTCTTTTAAAATGGGTTTATTAGATGGCTATAGCACAATGGATTTATTAGCAACATTTTTCTTTTGCACAGTCGTATGCAAAAATATTATGGCAAAAACCCAATTACAAGGTATCACTTGTAATCGCGAAATTACCAAAATATTTCTTTGGTCATGCTTAATAGGTGGATGTCTTTTATCCATTGTTTATATCGGATTTATGTTAGTGGCTTTATATCATGCAGCCGATTTGCAAGGAGTTGACACAGCACAAATGATCGTAACCATTGCAAATCTGGTATTAGGAAAGTTTGGTTCTTTATTTGTTGGTGTTTGTGTTGCTTTTGCTTGTATTGTGACAGCGATCGCTTTAACCGATGTGACCACTGATTTTCTGTATGAAAAAATGTTTCGTCAAAAAATTTCACGATTGTTTTGTTTAATTATTACTATTGCAACAACTTATGCAATGAGCATCATTGGCTTTACTGGCATCATGAAAATAGCTTTGCCGATTTTAGAAGTATTGTATCCAGGATTAATTGTTTTCTGTATAATAAATATCGTTTTCAAAATATTTGCAATGAAAAAAAATGACAATTTGATTATTCCTAAAGATGCTGCAAAAGCAATAGTAAAGTAGCATACATAGAATCGTCTTCGTCACATAAATATAGTATGCATGGAAAATGGAGTCCATGCATAAAATAACAAATCGCAGCGAATCGCAAATATCGATACCAAAAAAAATCAAAATTTCCGGCCAGCAAATTAGAATAGTCAATAGCCCCTACTACTTTCTTAATTTTTTCATTACTATAAACCACCAAGGAAGTGCAGCAAATTGCAAAAATAAAATCGCTATAACCAGAATTAATCGCGATTGATCATACAAAAACCCTAATAAAATACTGCCAAAAAACCAGCTAACTCCATAGGCAAAATTAAATAAACCATATGCCGACCCCCGTTTATCATGTGGAATTAAATTTCCAATAATGGCACGCATTAATGATTGTTGTGCGCCAATCCCTATTGCCCAGAATGCTACACCAATAAATCCTGCTAATTCATTGCCTAAAAAAACAAGTGGCGCAAAAAATGTTGCTATAAAAGTAACAATGATGAGAATGAAAAATCCTCTTCGATCATAAAAATGCCCGAGAAAAGGTGAAGCTATGCCATTGACTCCCATTGCTAAGGCATACGAAATTGGAATCCAAACGGGAGAGAGTAATTTTGTTTTTTGAAAATGATAGGCAATAAGAGCAAAATCGGCGTAGCCTGCCGCTACAAAACATGCCCCTATTAAATAGATCCAAAATATATTTTTGAATCCGTGAGAATGAATTTCTACATATTCGCTTTCTAAGTTTTTCGGTTGTGGAAAAGTGACACGTGCAGCTGTGAGTGTGAGCAATGCAAGTAAAGCTGGAATACCTAATATAGCAAATCCCTCTTTATAACTCCCTTGCGAATATAAAACCGCTGCTACAATCAACGGCCCAAGCATCGCACCCAATTGATCTAGCGCTTCGTGTATGCCGAAGCCGAGACCCATGCCAATGGATCGACTAGCATAAGATAGCATCGCATCGCGTGGCGGAACACGAATTGCTTTACCCACTCTTTCAAGGACAATTAAAACAGCTGCGGCCGGCCATGATCCTGTTAACGCTAACAGCGGGACTGCAACCAAATTGATGAAATAACCAATAATAGTTATAGTCCAGTAGCGTTCTGTACGATCCGCTAGATATCCTGAGATTAGACGTAACCCATAACCCGCTAGTTCACCCAGTCCAGCCACAAACCCGACTAACGTTGCACTTGCCCCTAATAAACCTAAATAAGCACCGCTAATGCTGCGAGCGCCTTCATACGTGACATCAGCTAATAAGCTAATTATTCCAAAGAGGAAAATGAATTTAAGGGATTGCTTTTGTTGTGGAGAAAGCTTCGTTTTAAACATTGTGATCCATCACTAAGTTGAAGACAAAATCCAAATATAAGTGTGCAGTTTAAAAATACCGCAATGACAACTCTCTTATGGGTAAATATACACATTTGTCGATCTTAGATCGATCTGAGAATTCTGCGCGGTCTTGGCAACCATTCAAACCAGCAGCAAAGTTGGGAGTTAATTCCCGACTCAGACACCCCTGGAGTCTAGCTTTCTCAAATTAACTCCCAACTTTGCTGCTCATTGACCAATATAATGGTCGAGGACGAAAAAATAAACAAATTTTTTATTAAGCAACTTTTTGTATGTTTTTTATAAGTGATCGCTTATCAGAAGCCCAATAGCTTTAGCTACGAGCAGTTCACAATATCAATTTCATTCTATACAATTCTGACTTTTGCAAATGATGATTTTCACCCAATATCTAATGTTAAGACGATAAATCATTGCAGGCATTTTTTTTGCTGTTTTCTTTAACTCAAAACAAGGAGCACATCTATGCGAACCAGACTATACGCACTCACAGACCCAATGGACCTTAACAGAATTGATACAAAATATGTTATGGATGGCAATAGATTAGAAGATTATCAAGTAAGTCACGTTTATACCTCTGAAGAACTTGCATTCCATGCTGCCTGGGAAGCTGATCAATTGCATCGAGAAGAATCGCCTCTGCTTGCATTTACAGAATTAGAAGCTGCAAAAGAGTATGCAAAAGAACGTCACTCATACAGAAGAGAACCATTTTTAGGATATATTGCTGCTGAAAGCGCCATTGTAGAAATATTTGTTGATAATAAGCATATAGAACACAATTGTATATTGAAACAAGAAAAAATATCTTCATCAGAAACTGTTAAGCCAAAAAATCCTGATAAAACGTATACTTTTTATGAAATGGAAAATAAACCGGAAAATTATGTCACCTTTAGAACATGGATCAAAGATTCGAAGCCTTATGTTCGTTATCAAGCACCCACCGGACACAATCGCAAGTTTTTTGAAAAAGAAGCTGACTTAATCAAAAGTGTTCAAGCTTTATTTCATGATTACCACAGTCCTAGATTATTTTCTTGTCACTGGAGACACCATAAAAATGATGCTAGGAAAATTACTGATTTTTTAACCTCAACAACAACTCCCGAAGATGCTTATGAATTCCTATTCAAAGAACGTCAGCGTATTATTATTGACAATAAAAAGTTGAATATGTCAGGGACTTATATGCTAAGTTTGGAATATGCATTAAAGAAAATTCGTTATGTTATGAGGGATAAATTAGAGAGGGTTGCTGATAAGAAATTAGAATGTAAAATATAACTTCTAAACAATTGCTAATTCCCTAAGAAGCACAAACAAGGAGTGAGCGCCCTAGCGCGTTTCACTACTGTTTATGCTTGACGTCATAAGATATGACGCATAAATTATGACGAGGATCGACAATTTATATCACAGAGAATACTGTATGATTAAACTAACAAACATGCGATTTCATATAACAAGCTTTCTAGTTATTGTCATATTAGCAATCTCGTCTGTGGTTTATGCCGAAAAAAAAGCCGTTTTGATCGATGTAACTGGAGCCATAGGCCCTGCCGTTCAAGATTATATACAACGCAGCTTAGATGATGCTGCTAAGAACCAAGCTAGTGTTATCATTTTACGTTTGGATACACCTGGCGGTTTAGAAACATCTATGAGAGGAATTGATAAAGCCATCTTATCCTCACCTGTCCCCGTTGTCGCTTATGTAGCCCCTCAAGGGGCGCGTGCTGCCAGTGCGGGGACATTTATCATGTATGCTAGCCAAATTGCTGCGATGGCGCCAGGCACAAATATTGGGGCCGCTTCTCCTGTCAATATTGGTGGCATAGGTTCGCCCGGAGAAAATAAAACGGGAGAAGAGAATAAAAAAACGCCTTCAACAGAAGAAACAAAAGCAAAAAATGATGCGGCTGCTTATATTCGTAGTCTGGCTGAAATGCATCACCGTAATGCAATGTGGGCTGAACAAGCCGTTCTTAAAGCCGCAAGCCTTTCTTCTGACGAAGCGCTTAAACAACATGTCATTGATGTTATCGCCAATGATCCCTCTGACTTATTAAATAAAATCAATGGTAAAACGGTGACTGTACAAGGCACTCAGCAAACATTGCAAACTGCTGGCCAAACCATTGAGACGGTAAAACCCGATTGGCGTTATCAATTCCTTTCTATTATTACAGACCCTAGCGTGGCATATATTTTATTATTAATTGGTATATACGGTTTATTCTTTGAATTTTATAACCCTGGACTTGTTTTACCTGGAGTAGCTGGGGCGATTTGTTTATTACTCGCTTTATATGCTTTCCAATTGTTGCCTATCAATTATACGGGTTTTGCTTTGCTATTACTTGGTTTAGCATTCATGATTACTGAAGTGTTTATCTCTAGTTTTGGTATATTAGGTATTGGCGGAATTATTGCATTTATTGTTGGATCTATTTTCTTATTAGATACAAAAGCACCTGGATTTACTATCGCATGGCAATTAATATTATTAATGAGTGTGTTAAGTGCCGTATTTTTCTTAGTAATCATTCAACTCGCTGTTCGATCAATGCGTAAAAAAGTTGTCAGCGGTCGAGAAGCACTTATTGGTAGTGAAGGGGTCGTGTTAGAATATACTGAGCAATATTGCTCGGTAAGAATTCAAGGAGAAATTTGGCGAGCAGAATCTGAAATACCTTTGCATCCTGGACAAAAAATTCGAGTAAAGGATGTCTTAGATTTAATTTTAAAAGTGGAACCCATTTAGTGAAAGGTTAAGGAGCGAACATGTTGCAAATACTGTATATCCTCATTCCCATTGCAGTTATCTTTTTTCTCAGCTTTTTTCGTATCTTGCTTGAATATGAACGCGCAGTCGTATTTACTTTAGGCCGTTTCTGGAAAGTCAAAGGCCCTGGCCTCATTATTATCGTACCTTTTATTCAAAAAATGGTGCGTACAGAATTACGTACTGTTGTGATGAATATTCCTCCGCAAGATGTCATATCACGGGACAATGTATCAGTCCGAGTCAATGCAGTTGTTTATTTTCGTGTAATTGATCCAGAAAAAGCTATTATTCAAGTGGAAAATTATTTTGAAGCAATCAGCCAACTTTCACAAACCACATTGAGATCTGTATTAGGACAACATGAACTAGATGAAATGCTTGCAGAACGAAATAAACTAAATTCACACATTCAACAAATGTTAGATGAACAAACGGAAATGTGGGGCATAAAAGTTGGCATGGTTGAAATTAAAGATATCGATTTGAATGAAACTATGGTTCGTGCTATTGCAAAACAAGCTGAAGCAGAACGTGAACGTCGCGCGAAAATCATTCATGCAGACGGTGAATTTCAAGCATCAAAAAAATTATTAGAGGCCGCGCAAGTTTTATCGCAACAACCGCAAGCTATACAGTTGCGATATTTGCAAACTTTATCCAATATTGCTGAAGAAAAAAATTCGACTATAGTGTTCCCTATACCTATTGATTTATTGTCTAATTTTATTCGCCATTGATGAATTTGCATTGAGAGCTCCCAAATGGAAAAAATGGACTGAAACAATGCCTTTAAAAATAAATTTCCTATGATTAGGTTAAAAAAATCATCTCATAACTGTATATGTTTTTTTACCAAGTTTACTATGTTATTAATAATTATTAATTCAAGAGATAAATTATGCAAAGATTTGATGAAAGCAAAGAATGCAATCCAGGAACCACTAATACTGTCGAAGGCTATAGCGTAGTAGACACTTTCCAAACTCGTCGTGACGGTACTATTACGAAAGTAATGGGAGTGATCGATGACACAGAAGGTCTGGGAGCGATGGATACTTTACCCTTGGAGCCTGGTACGCGAAATTTCGATATCGGTGGTGGCAAATTTAATTCTACAACTATGCATTTATTAGAAAAATACGGCGTCAAAAATTTTGTTTACGATCCATATAATCGTTCAAAAGAACATAATGAACGAGTCTTAGAAGAAATTAAAAGAAATCCGGTTGATAGTGTTACATCCAACAGTGTCTTAAATGTAATTCTTGATGAAAAACAACGTAAAGAACATATCGAATTAGCAAATCGATCTCTTAAGTCTGGAGGCTATGCCTTTTTCAAAGTTTGGCGTGGCAACGGTACAGAAATCCCAGAAGCTACTCAATCTAATAAAGCAGCAATTCACTATTTCAGTGAAATTTGTGATGTGTTTGGGGATTATACTGTATCGATGGCCAATGATGATATAGGTAACACAATTATAGCTAGAAAAAGGTAAGCGCTATTAATCAGCTTAGCCTACATCCATAAAACCCGCTGTTTTTAATAGGTTTATAAAATTCTTCCCTTCTTCACTTTGATCTTCATAGACGTACGATTTCACATAATTTTGCAACACGTGTGAATAAGGAGAATTAGTCAATAAAGAAAGAATGGATTCAGCACGTTCTTTATTTTTTCCCGTTTGCTCAATGCAACATTGATACAGAATGGCTGCTAAAATTTCCGCTTTGCAAGCTTTTCGTATCGAATCGGAATTTTTAAAACTTTGAATACAAAAGTTTAATGAACGATCTTTATTCCATTCACGCCATTGATGAAAATAATCAAGAGAGATATTTTTATAACGGGTAAAATTGGCTTGAAAATCAGACGCATTTGAAAACAACATAAAAAATAAAACTGGAATACAGTCTTCTACATTTGCCCAAGAACAATTTCCGCTAATTTGCGCAGTGACTTTAATTTCAGTAATAGGATGTAAATCAAGAATAACAGGTAATTCGCGATTAATAAATTCACCCGATTTTTTTTCAAAAATCAAATCTTTTAGAAAATCAATCGTTAAAATTTCCGGACGATTTACTTGATAAAAAACAATATTATCATATAAACGACTATCTTCACGTCTATCGCATTTTACAAAAATATTATGGAATTTTACAAACGTAATAGCATGCCCTTCATAACCAATTGGAATGATAAGAGGTTCCTGTTTAAGCATTGAGGTAATATGGTCATCGTATTTTTTGATGTCCAAGCGATATTGTTGAAATTTGATAAGTTGCGCAGCACGGTGAAGAACATCAATAACAACTGCTGTTAATTGTTCATAACGTCTAATATGACGTCCGGCAAAATGTGATTTAAATTGGGCGAGTGATTCTCCTATCATCGCTAATGTCACTTCTAAAAAAAATCCCTCAAAGTCAACTTCAACAAATTCATTACTAGGTGAAATAATATCCGCAGTACCCACTAATTCATATAAATGTCCTAAAAATTTTGTGTTAATAAAATCTTGTGCAAAATCCAAATTTGCTCCTGCATCAATGAGTAAACGTTTCAGCGCTTGTTGATGTCTTAATAAAGGCATCACTAATAAAGGTTGACCGGACAAAGTATACGCATTAGGATTCGCACCATTGACTAAAAGTAACTGTGAAAATTTCAAATTATTATTTTCAGCTGCCCAATGTAACGCGGTACCTCCCGTACTATCTTGCATATTAACATCCGCGCCATAATCAATAAGCATACGGGCAATTTCTAAATTATCTGCAATAGCCGCTTCAATGAGGGGCGTAAAACCATATTCATCAAGTTCATTAAGATTAAATCCATACCGCAATAACTCTCGTACTTGATTAATATCTTCTTGAATAATCGCATCTGCTAATGACAACATGGAACACCTTTATTGGCCTCAGAAAGGTCTGGGTTTAGGATTAAATTTCGGAGCATTGCGTAGTTGTAAACGATTTTCTAACTTGTCGCGCATTTCCATATTGGTTTCTGCATCAAATTCTGTTGGGATCCCAATCGTTTGCCTATCAATTCCGCTAAATTGTGCTTTATTACTAATAGGATGTCTTTTATATTTGGACATTCCACCGCCGCCCATTCCCATAGCCTGGCGATTCATATTTTGTATATTTAATTTTCCCTCCTTTAAAGCAGCGCGTTCTTTCCGGAGGTTTTTTTGTTTATCGACTCGATCTTTATGCAAATCTCGATGCACAATCAATAAACGACGAATTTCTGACTCAGGTAGCATATCTTCGCGTGGCTCAAGCGAAGCTGCATCTCGATATCGAAAACGAATTTCACCAGCTACCCCACCCTTTCCCTCTTCACCTTCCCCGCCTGCACCAGCAAAGCCCCCGCCTTGACCGCCACCTTCTTCATCTTGGTCAAACAGAATACCATTGTCCTGAATGGGTTTTTTACTATGCTCATCATTATTATTCATATACTTACCTTTTAAAAAACAGTATCACTTACTTAATTATAGTATTTCGCTAGGGGTCAAAGCTATGTTAAGGTCAACTTCCTGACAGAATTTATTACCAAAACTTTGCTGATAATCCAAACTTAAGGGGCTTGGATCAGGCTGACCCTAGCTCTTAAAATTAACCGCAAACACCTACTTCCTTGAATTTAGTGACTATTTTCACTTGATTTTTGCAAGTTTTAAAGTAGAGTTATCCTTTAGAAAAAAATAAGGCTTACTGTTAAATTAGCCTTCAAATACTACGAAAGTTGTAGATACATTATATTCATATGGGCAATGATAATAAAATTCAAGTGCCAATAGCAGCGATAAATTTGGGAGATTTTAATAGTGAAAAGCGGAACACAAAAAAGTGAAACTATTTTTGAAGATGGACAAGATGATTGGTTTCTCGTCGACAACCCCAAAGAAAAGAAAATAGCCCCATCAACTGCAAGCATATTGCATAGCTTAGAAAAAAAAACTGAAAGCAAACCGTTGCCTCCTAAAAATGTTAACGATTTGAAAATACAAAAACCTGTCTTGACCGAAAAACTCAAATCGACTGGTGCATTAAAATCCAATCTTCAAAAAATGTCCGATGTCAGCACACAAACTGATGTTGTTACTCCACATGAAAAGATGGATGTTATTATCGATATACGAGAATCTGAGAAACCTGAAATTGCAAAAGTCCCTGAAGTCATCATCGATATCAAGCCTGAAAGCGACGATGAACTGTCATCATTATTGAAAAACGCAGACAAAAAAGAAACAAATTTTTTTGATTCACTCGATATTACTCGATGTTTTCGAGATTGTTTCTTCAGTATTCGTCGTGTGTTTGATTTTGGTACGAAATATGGTAAGGAAAGTCCCAGAAATGCTTTGAGTCCTTAACTACATGTATTTTTGAGATTAGCTGAAAATTTTTTAAAATATTTCATTAATGTTATAACCTTGCGCAAGTAATTATCCTGCGCAAGGTACTACCATTAAGATTTATGTTTAATGGAATTTGAAGTGGTATCAGAAACTGTTTCTGCCGATCTATGACATCTATCACTCATTAACTTATAAGCGCCTGAAAATAACCCAACTACACCGGTTAATCCAGCTAGACCCATAGCTAACATTTTATTCTCTCTATACCAAACAGTTTGTTCTTTATTGGTTTCTTTTTGTGGTTCTATTTGCGTTTTAGATTTTTGTTCAGATTTTATTTCTTTAATTTCTAATTTTTCACAACGAGGTAAATCCTTTATTAAGTCTGCTATTTCTTGTTGTTTTTTAATATGAGTAAAATTCTGACTTTTTGCCCACCAACCACCTTCTTCATTTATCACGTAATGAGAGACAGGTAGTTCTCTTGCTGCATCCTTCAAATCGACTTCAAATTGATCATGGGTGGTCGATATCACTTCTGCAGTTAGACCCAGCTTTACCATCATTTCTGATATTGCAATTAATTTATCTTTTGCTTGATAAACACTGAGGATTTTAAGTTTGTAAGAAGGGTTGGGTACTTGAATACTCAATTCAATATTTTGTTTCATTTGTTACTTCCTTATATATTTTTGTTAACATCTTCGTTATTTTTTCAGCTTGAAACATCAAAGATAAATGATATTTCCGCGTGTACTTTTTAAATGATTTCAGTATAAAAATAAAGAAATTAGTTTTAAATTTTTTTTTGTATTCTTAATGCTACAGATTGCTCGCAAAATCAAGTTTAAAAACAAGATTAAAGCAATTCCATCGATTTCTTACGCTGAATGTATTGCATTTTTGTATACTGATTGTATATAAGAGGAATTTGTTATGCGACAAGCTAAAGGTAATTTTAGATAGGTTGCAATAAGCAATTAACTGACCCTGGAAACGGTTCGCGTAATATTAGCTGAAACTAATCATTAATTATCACATCATGTATTTCCATATCGACTTACTTTTAAAATTTTTTTATCTTTTTCGTCGGATTCATCTTCAAACTCTTGTTTATCTTCTTTTTTCTCTTTTACCAATTGCTTTTTAAATAATTGCAAATCTCTTCGCCTACTCTTTCCCTCAGCATCATCTTGAAAAATCTTTAACGGAGGCTCTTCCTTTTTTATTAATTCTAAACAGTCATCAGCAATCATTAGAGGTTTTTTATGTTCGCGTTTATTTTCTGCAAACATTTTAATTTTATCCATCGTCTGTTCAGCGAGATAAATATTATTAGACATATAAATTATAACTAACAAAGCCAAATCGTTTGGAAGAAAAGAGTTACGTAGCATTTCATAGCAAGCCATTAATTCGATGACATGTTTGTCATTTTCATAAATTGTATCAGCAATTTTATCAGGAATTTCTTCATGATGGTCAGAAAAATGTTGATGGCTAATTTCAGGTTCGTGCGCTAACGTCAATGCAAGTACTTCCGGATCCAATTTTTGGTATAAGTAAGATCTATCTTTTAAAACAGGAATATCGACACTTGCATAGTCTTTAACTATTTGATTTAAAAGTGAAGGATTAAAGGTAAAAATTTCTTGTAACAAAAAGGATTTCGTTTTAGACAGAACTTCAGGTTTAATTTTAGAAACGAGATGATTTACATCTTTATTAAAACTATGCTCATTACTTAACAAACCACAGACAGCATGATAGGAAATACTAGTAATAAACTTTAAAGGCATGTTAGTTTGCAATGCTTCTGTAGGAATTGCAATGGAATAAAAACTCGTCTGTTCCAATATTTTTGTCTGCGTCTCTTCTGATAAAATATCCATGAACACATCGATAATTTTTTGTGAACGCTTCTGGACAATCATCAAATCCATAACATTTAGTTTATAACGAATTAAATTTGGGAATCCAAAGGTAGTCAGCGCTGCTTCATTAATAGCTTCTTTACTCGCTTTAGTGAGCAATGCAATCACTTCATCATCTGAGTTTCTTTTATTAAATAATTCAGCTAAAACGTTATTTCCATCTTTGCTTGGTTCTTTAACAGCCTTATCTAATAAATCTTTGGGTGTCAACCTTAGTACTTCACCCAATAATCCTGAGCCCAATGTGGCAGCTAAAGTTAAAAGATTTTGTTTCTTAGAAAACCGCTTAGGAAAATTCATGATATCTTCGGTGAGCGGAAAATTTAACTTAGAAAAAAAATCTTGTGCAAGAACAATATGATAAACAACTCTGTCTTTCTTTTTTTGAAAAATTTCTGTTAATGCAGAAAGAATTTCAGATTCATTTAGATTTTTTGTTTCAAATCGATTAGTTAACATAATTTTCCCTTTTATAATTATAAATCCTAATTATGTTTAGTAAATTTGTTTCATTTTGCTAATTATAATTAGCAAAGTCAATTTAAGCGTTTGAAAAAACCTCTGATAGATTATGCTGTTAGAAAACTTTTATTATTTAGCTAACTCAGACTGCAACTCCGGCAAAATCTTAAAAAGATCACCCACTAATCCATAATCTGCAATTTCAAAAATCGGCGCATCGGGATCACTATTAATTGCGACAATAACTTTACTATCTTTCATTCCAGCTAAATGCTGAATCGCGCCAGAAATACCGACAGCAATATATAAATCAGGTGCGACAACTTTTCCGGTTTGACCAACTTGATAATCATTGGGCGCAAATCCTGCATCAACGGCTGCTCGAGATGCTCCCACTGCAGCGCCTAAGCGATCCGCTAAATCTTCTAATAATTTAAAATTTTCTGCACTTTTTAAACCACGGCCACCTGAAACAATAATACGAGCTGAGGTCAATTCAGGCCGATTGGAAACAGTTAATTCATGTTTTTCAAACTGTGATAATTCATTAGGAAAAATTTTCGTGATATTTTCAACATCGACTTGCTGATTTTCAATCGGTTTCTCCGCTGAAAATGC
>JANWKO010000142.1 GCA_025451335.1 Gammaproteobacteria bacterium | reverse complement strand
GAAATAAATCCGATCACCGCTCCTCGTTTGGAAAATGTAATGGTGTGATTTTTACTTTCATCCACCATGCTTACCCCTCTGTTTTTGCTATTAAAATAATACTTCTTTTGTATTGAGACATCACCACACTAGTGGAGTCACAATACCCCGAACTAAGATCTGTCAACCAAAACCATTAGCCAACAGAAATATCCACTGACTCCAATGCTTTTAAAATCTTGTGATGAATACCACCAAAACCTGAATTACTCATCACGACCACATGATCGCCCGATCGCAATTGGCCAACCAAATTGGTCACTAACGTATCAACGGTGTCATATAAAGCCGTCGGCTGAGGAAAATCCTTTAACATTGCAGCTATATCCCAATTGGATTGTTCAGGACGCTTACAAACTACCATATCAGCCTTAATTAATGCATCTTTTATATTATCCTTGTGTACGCCAGTACGCATGGTATACGAACCAAATTCCAATACCGCAATAATTCTTGACTGGCTGACTCGAGCACGCAAACCATTCAATGTCGTTGCGATAGCAGTGGGATGATGAGCAAAATCATCATACAACGTAATGCCATTGACCTGTCCTTTGACTTCCAAACGACGTTTGACATTCTTGAAAGAACTTAAGGCTTCAAAAACCCGCTGCATTGGAATATTAGCATGCTCGGCCGCTGCAATAGCTGCTAAGGCATTTTCAACATTATGGTTGCCCAATAAATTCCAATTCACTTCACCGACTCGCGCTTCGCCGGTAAATACTTCAAAACGACTGCCATCCACATTGATCAAACGTGCCCGCCAATGACCATATTCTCCGCTAAACGTCACGGTTGGTGTCCAGCAACCTTTTGAAATGACTTCTTCTAAATTTCTATCGTGCGCATGGCGAATAATTAAACCATTACCTGGGACCGTTCTCACTAAATAATGGAATTGTTGTTTAATTGCCGCCAAATCTGGGAATATATCAGCGTGGTCAAATTCCAAATTGTTTAAAATTAATGTTTTTGGATGATAATGCAGAAACTTTGAGCGCTTGTCAAAAAATGCACAGTCATATTCATCAGCTTCAATGACAAAAAATGGATGGCTGCCAACACGAGCCGAAATACCAAAATTTTCTGGCACCCCCCCAATTAAGAATCCAGGATTTAGCCCTGTACAATCCAACATCCAGGCTAATAAACTGGATGTCGTCGTTTTCCCATGGGTACCTGATACTGCCAATACCCAACGGTCTTTAAGTATATTTTCAGCAAGCCATTGTGGCCCAGAGATGTAAGGAATATCCCGTTCTAATACATATTCCATAGCAGGATTACCACGGCGTATGACATTCCCCACGATCACACAATCAACATTTGGCTAAATATGATAAGGGTGGTAGCCATTCTTCAAAGTAATGCCTTGCGTGGCTAATTGAGTGCTCATAGGTGGATAAATATTCATATCAGAGCCAGAAACCTCATGGCCGCTCTGCTTGGCTAATTGAGCAATTCCCGCCATAAAAGTGCCGCAAATACCTAAGATATGTATACGCATTGATATCCCCTTGTTGACGTGTATTCCTTGGTCAGTGGACCCCTTAGCTCTTTACCAGAGTTTGTTTACAATTCTACAATGCTAATTTTACTACTTTGGCGAATTATAAACAGACCCCTTGATGAATTATTTTCAAACACCAATAATGTGATATTATACGGGCAGTACTTCTAGGAAGAAAGATGAATATGGATTATTCACAAGCCTTATTTGAAGCAATTGCGGATAGTGCTGTCTTATTGGATAAGACTGGACGCATTATCGATTGGAACCAGGGGGCCGTTTCTTTATTTGGTTATCCAAAAAAAGAGGTCTTAAATCGATCAATTAATCTAATTTATCAACAAAATCATCCATTCCCTAAAATAATCCAAGAAATTCTTCCCAGTCAAAAGAAATGGATAGAAGAAACGGGATTCATTCGCAAAAATGGCATTAAAGGATTTTGCAAAACCTGTGTCACCTTATTAAATAATCCCGATTATCCAAAAATTGCCGCATTGATAACTCATCATAATGTTTCAACTTACAAGACAACGCAAAATGAATTACAAGAAATATCTAAAAAATTAGCGGATGAATTAAAAGACCGTTTAGAAATGTATTATCTTTGTAATTCTCTTTTAGTTAAAAGTCTTGCTGCCCGTGAGGACATTGAAAAAGACTTGCGTGAAAGTGAGCTACGCTTTCATCTCTTAGCTGAGAACGCCACTGACATCATTTCACGGCATTCACCCGATGGCGCTTATCTGTATATTTCTCCTTCCTGCAGAACATTGTTAGGCTATTCTCAAGAAGAATTAATCGGTCGCAGCACGTTTAAATTGGTTCATTATGATGATGTCAATAAATTAAAGAAAATTTTTCATAGACGCAAACCACATACTAGCCATCAAACCATCAGTTATCGAATTCGTCATAAAGAAGGAGATTATCGTTGGTTTGAAAGTACAATTCGTGCAATTCACGACGAAGATACTCGTAGTATACGTGAGATACAATCTGCATCTCGAGATGTAACAGATCATGTCCTAGATAAAAAAGCTCGTTTACGCGGCCAACAACTAGCACATGTATTTCGTCTTAGCACCATGGAAGAAATGGCATCAGGTATGGCGCATGAGATTAGCCAACCACTTGCAGCAATTGTGAATTATACACAAGGATGTGTGCGCTATTTGCAAAAAGATCAACATGACCCTACACAATTAATTGAAATCATGAATAAAGCGGTTGCTCAAGCTGAACGCGCGGGCGAAGTCATTCACCGTTTGAAAAACTTTTTTTGCAAAGGCCAATTATTTAAAACACCATGTAAAATTAATAGTATTATCCGTGAAACGGTGAGCTTAATTCGTAATGATTTAAATTCTTCAAAAACAAAAATTGAATTTGATCTTTCCAAAGATGTGCCATTAATTTCAGCGGACAAAATTCAATTTCAACAAGTTATTATTAATTTGATTCAAAATGCAAAAGAAGCCATGCAAGAAATTCATCCTCAAAAACGTAAAATTCATATTCAAACACGGTCAGAAGATCAAAATAGTATTGAAGTCACAGTGACTGATTCTGGACCAGGATTTTCTAAAGATATTATTAGCAAGGTTTTTAAGCCGTTTTTTACAACTAAAGCACACGGACGAGGTATGGGGTTAGCGATTTGTCGTTCGATTATTGAAGCACATGGCGGCGAATTTTTAATTAATCCGAATTTCTACAATGAAAGTTGGATTCGATTTACCTTACCTATTAATTAATCGGGAGGGATTTATGGCAATGGAACCTGTAGTGTATGTTGTAGATGATGATCAAGCGATGGTGGAGTCACTATCATGGATCATTGAATCTGTTGGTTTAAAAGCAAAAACCTATACTCGTGCGCTTGATTTTTTAGAAACCTATAATCCAGAGCAACATGGTTGTTTGCTGCTTGATGTTCGCATGCCTGGCATGAGTGGACCAGAGTTACAGGCTAAATTAAACGCTTTATCTCATCATCCTACTATGCCAATTATTTTTATTAGTGGCCATGGTGATGTACCTCTAGCAGTACGCGTGATGAAAGCAGGTGCAGTCGATTTTTTAACGAAACCTTTTAACGATCAAGTTTTGTTAGAAAGTATCAATAAAGCTTTACGCTTAGATAAATTAAATCGTGAAAAACAACAAGAAAGCGCTCAAGCCGAAGCAAAATTTGCTTTGCTTTCTCCTCGTGAAGTACAAGTTTTACAGGGAATTGTGGCTGGCAAACAAAATAAGGTAATTTCTGCTGAATTGAAAATTTCGCTTAAAACAGTTGAAGCGCATCGTGCCAGTGTCATGAAGAAAATGGGTGTAAAATCCGTTCCAGAATTAGTTAAATTGGTTTTAACTAATGGTGTTGCGCACGAAATGCCTGCTGAAGAATAAGCGGCTGAAAAACAGGAATATTTTAAAAATTCCTAAAAAAGCCGCCTTTTTTTCTCTCATATTTCTTTAATTCCGCTAATCAATATCATTTTTACTAAAAATCTAAGGAAAAACCCTAATTTTTTTAGGGGAAAGGTTCCATTTCTCCCGGAGTTTTTGCTAATTTTCATTAGCACTTATTAGTGAGATGATGAGCATCCCCCCGTTGGAAATTTAGTAAAAAGTAACCCAACGCTAAGGTAGTTGTAATTACAGGCCATTAAGGATTTAGGGAGAAGCTGTCATGGATGATACGAAACATGTTTTACTTGTTACAAATTCAGCAACAAATGAAGAAATTAATCTTATAAAAGAAACACTTATGGGCTCTGCAGACAATGGTTTACGTATTAGACTTAGCTTGGTCCATGTGATTCCCAATTTGCCAACTTGTTATTTTAATATACCCTCAATGGCACAATTGGCTAAACAATATTATGAAGATGCTAAACAATGTTTAGTAACCGCTGGTGATTCCTTAGGAATCGCAAAGAAAGATCAATGGCTTATCACTGGCCGATTAAAAACTGAAGTATTTCGTTTAGCAAATAAAATTGGTTCACACTTTATTTTAGCAAGCAGTTCCAGCATTCAGGATTTGCATAAAGCTTTGTCTAATAAAAAAGGTCAACCTGCACAAATTAGAAATATTAATACACTTGCTGTATCAAATTTCTAAAGATTCATTCTCGCTCATTTGTTCGCTTGCTTTCAGGGAATCCCAGAAAGCGAGGCGAACAAAATGAACAAAAAAATAGAAGAAAAAAATCCTCAAATTTAGTAAGCTTCGCAAAATTTATTGAAAAACGCGAATTTAGGATAACCTATCCATTATCCTAAATTCGCCATTTTCAATAAAAGATTATAACTACCGAATTTAAGGTAGTTCGTGTCGAACAACTAAGATCAAATAATGGAGCTTACAATTATGACTATTTACAATGCACTTTATGCGCAATCAGGCGGTGTAACAGCTGTAATAAATGCCTCTGCTTGTGGTGTGATTCAAACCGCGCGCTTATCTAAAGATAAAATTGGTAAAGTTTACGCCGCTCGGAATGGTATTATTGGTGCTTTGACTGAAGATTTAATTGATACGAGTTTAGAATCCGATGCAGATATTGCTGCACTTCGCCACACCCCCGCTGGTGCATTTGGCTCTTGTCGACATAAATTAGGTTCCATTGAAAAACATCGTGCACAATACGAAAGATTAATTGAAGTATTTTCGGCACATAATATTCGTTATTTCTTTTATAATGGCGGCGGCGATTCACAAGATACCGCTAATAAAGTTTCACAACTCAGCCAATCCCTAGGTTATCCGATTACTTGTATTGGCATTCCAAAAACCATCGATAATGATTTACCTTTTACCGACAATTCGCCTGGTTTCGGTTCCGTCGCTAAATATGTTGCTGTTTCTATCCGGGAAGCCGGATTAGATGTTGCATCCATGGCACTGACTTCGACAAAAGTTTTTATTCTTGAAGTAATGGGACGTCATGCCGGTTGGATCGCTGCCTCAAGCGGACTCGCTGCGGAACATGAAGGCGAGGCGCCACATATTATTTTATTTCCTGAAATTCCTTTTGCTCCGGAAGCATTTTTAAAACGTGTTGATGAATGCGTTAAAAAATATGGTCACTGTGCGATCGTGGTTTCAGAAGGCGTTCATAATCAAGATGGCAGTTTTATTTCTGAATCAGGATTAGTTGATGCATTTGGTCATAAACAATTGGGTGGTGTCGCACCTGTCATCGCAAAATTAGTGAAAGATAATTTAGGATACAAATATCACTGGGCTCTCTCTGATTATTTGCAACGCTCTGCTAGACATATCGCTTCAAAGACTGATGTAGAACAAGCTTATGCCTTGGGTAAAGCAGCAGTTGAATTAGCCCTCGCTGGTAAAAATGCTATTATGCCCATCATAGTTCGCGATCAAGGTGAAAAATATCAGTGGAGCATAGGCGAAGCACCTTTAGAAAAGGTTGCCAATGTCGAAGTGAGCATGCCGCGTGATTATATTACAAAAGATGGCTTTCATATTACCGACGCCTGCCGACGATATTTATCGCCATTAATTTCTGGTGAAGATTATCCGCCCTATCAAAATGGCTTGCCTAAATATGTGAAATTGAAAAATGTTGCTGTAGAAAAGAAATTAGAAAAAACATTTGAAATTTGATGAAAATGTGGGGCCAGAGCTATGTTTAGGTCAGCTTATTAAACAGACTTGGTTACTGTTCGTTGAGATTAGCTGACCTAAACATAGCTCTGACCCCGCATTTTTTTCAGGGAGAGATTAAAATGAAAATTATTGTTGTTGGCGGAACTGGCACCATAGGAAAGGCTGTAGTAGACGAATTGAAAACACGTCACGAAATCATTGCAGTCGGAAATAAAAATGGCAAAATCAAAGTTGACATCACCGATGTTGAATCTATTGAAGCAATGTATCAATCCATTGGCAAATTTGATGCCGTTATATCAACAACTGGGAAAGTTAAATTCGAAGAATTTTCGAAAATGACAGCAGATGATTATTTTGTTGGACTTAAAGATAAATTAATGGGACAAGTCAATTTAGTTTTGATTGGGCAGCGCTATATCAAAGAAAATGGATCTTTCACTTTAACTAGCGGTATTTTAAGTGAAAACCCTATTCGTTACGGCACATCCGCTTCCATGGTGAATGCAGCCCTGAATGGTTTTACCATTGGGGCAGCCATTGAATTACCTCGCGGCATTCGCATCAATACTATTAGCCCTACGGTTATTACAGAATCCATGGAGGCCTATGGAGATTATTTTCGCGGATTCGAATCCGTACCTGTATCACGCGTGGCGTTGGCTTATGTGAAAAGTGTGGAAGGTCTACAAACTGGAAAAATTTATGGGGTTGACGGTTGACCAAGATCAATGCATTGGCGTCAACTGTCAATTGACCCCAATGACTTAATTAGAAAGATACAAATCAATAAAATTTTCATATGCACGAGATTCATCAGCTCGGGGTTTTTGAAAAAAAGTACTTGTTGGCGCCTCTTTTTGGAAATCCAATTTATATTTTGTTTCATGTTTTAGCTCTGTTAATTTCACTTTTTCAGAAGTTAAGTCTTTATCTATTTGACTAATAGGAGCACTACTCTTCGAAATGAGATCAGCTTTGGACTCATCTTCTGCTTTATGAAATTCAGATTCAGTTTGAATTCCTTTTTTATCGGATTTTTTTGTACTATCCAATAAAATTTTTGAAAAATGACTTCTTTCATCTTCTATTACAGAATCTTTATCAAGCGTTTTTTTTCGCTCTGCTTGTTTATCAATTCGCAATCTTTCAATAACATCTGACTCGCTTTCTTGAAAAATTATTTTCATCTGCTTCTTCAAACCGTCTTGTTCTTTTTGCATCGCCTGAACTGGCTTTTCCGTAAAAATAGGCGGATCTGAAAATAAAAATAAAGGTTTTTGTGTTCTTGAAAAAATAGATTCAGGTTGCGGCCCTGCAACGGTATGCTCTTTTTTTTGCGCATGAACAGGTTCAAATTGCGACTCAGTAATAGGAGTTTTTTCTTTCCACAGCTTATTCTTAATCCAAGCACCGATTTTTTTACAACCGCTACAAATTTTAGGCGCTACCTTGTACAGAACTGTTCCAAGCAAAACGGTACCGGCTACTATCCCGACTATAGATGTAGGGGGAAAGAACAAAAGTGCTAAACTTGCAAAGCTAATAAGTAAATTAAAACCAAAATTCGCTTTAAAACTTTTAACAACGCTTTCTAACTTTCCAATATTCTCTTTATGTCGCAAGATTTCTTGTTCGTAAAATTTTACTCTATTTTTACTTCCATCAGTTGTATCTACTTGTGCTTTCTCTTTTAAGACTTCAAGACGTTCTAAGATCATTTTTTCATGTTGCAAATTCTTCTTATTATCATAATGAGCATATATTTCTCGAATTAAACCCAGCCCAACTAATGTTGGAACAATAACAGGGGCTAATGGCATGAGGGCAAGCGTGATGGATAAACTAAGCATTATCGATCCAGTGCCGATTTTAACTCCTACAGGTAATGGTTTTTGATGAGTAGTTAAAATTTCTTTGATATCCCACAAAAATATCAATCCGCTCAAAGCGAGTCGCAAAGGCGACAACCAATCAGCGGTTGGAATAACTTGAGTAGCCAATATTCCATTGTTGAAACCTGTCGTTTGAACGGTTTCCAATGTACTATGGATATCTGACACAAAATTGAGATCATCAAGTAATTCAGATCCATGTTCTAACTCAGGGTCCAAATTTCGTTGTTCGAGAATTTTTCTTAAAAAAGCACATTCTTTTAATAATAATATTCCACGAAAATATTTTTTGTCTTCTTCAGTTAACTCTAAAGATTCTTGCATCAAATATTTATAGTTGATTTTATCTGAATGAGATATATGACATTTTTTTCGAATTCGCCATTCTAAATTTTCTTTTTCTTTGTGCAAAGCTCTGACAGACGCATTGTTAAAATCTAAAGAATCAAGGTTTTCTTGAATACGTTGTTTTATTTTTTCGAGTTCCTCACATTCTTCTCTCGCCACCTTATTTTTAAACGCAAGGTATTCTTGGCGTGCCTCTTTAAAAGCGGCTAGAACCAATGAATTGTTTGCCTGATCTTCTTGTGACGGTTTTAAACTCATCATGCTCAGATTCTCATTGCTATCCGACTAGATTAACAATCACTCCCACTTAAAAAACCTAAATTCGACATTTGATCCCAATAAACCCTCGTCGCAGGGTTCAACTGTCGAATTTAGGTTAAAATTATCTTTATAAAGTCACTGATTATTTTTTGATCAAATTTGAAATACTTATTAGCAGAAATAATCAAAACTCACGAGAGAGTTTATTATACTCTCTTTTTTTACAATTTGATAATTTTAGAATAAATTTGAATCATTATGTTGGCCCAGTGACAAACCCAAATTCTGATAATGCGCTTATATCGATTTTGCTATCTGTTTAATTTTGATTGATTAATTGCTTGAAAGCATTTTTGTTCAATAAAATCAATTAATTAAAAACAACGTTTGAATTCAAAAATTAAGTTATAATAAAATAGTGTAGTTTTTGATCATATTAATATATTTGTCTTTTTTACCCACAATCGCTGGGGTTTTTATGGAGAGCAGAAAAAGCAGAGTACTAATTAATGCTTATGTAGGTGGAGGAAAATCCGGTGATTTTTTTTTCTCAGCCGATCTTTCTTCACCTTATCCTTTAGCAGGTCCTTGCACAGATTGGTCACCTGAAAATTTGAAAAAATTAAAAGATGAGCATGAAAAAATATCTCATTTATTGATGTTTGAGACAAAAGACTATACACGTCTCCGTCAGCCTCCCCTTAAATGCTTAGTAAATGCCAGTGATGAAAACCAATTACCTTATTTTGTCGATCTGCTTTCTAATTCTTCAATTGATTTTGTTGTTGTCACAGATAACCCAAAAATAATGGCTGAAGCATTTAACCTAAACTTAAATTGTATCACCAAGGATGAAGCAAAAAGAGTTTCTAAAGAAGAACGGTTTCGTTTCATTGCAAATACATGTTTCGCATCTAAGGAAAGTCTGACGACACCTTTTTCTACGAAAAAGTTCGCACTTCTCTGGGGACAAGAAGAAATTCAAAAGATTATTAAACGACCATACATAGTTAAACCAAAAGCTGCGTATTATCTCGATCTATACAAAAAATCTGATTATCAAATTTACTTTTATGGCGCGAAATATTTGGAATTAGCAAGAAAGGAAAGTGCTGATGAACTCAAAACTGATCCTACTTTAGCAAATCAATTCGATACCTGGGTTTTCTCAAAACTTGTTGCAAATACCTTACCTGAAAATAAAATCGACATTGAAACATTGGGGAAAAATAAAGCCCACAAAAAGAGATTAATTGAATTAATTAATACGAACGTAGAAAATGAAATAAAACGTTTAGAAATTTGGATAGAAATACTAGAAGGACGGACCCAATTAGCACGCGTATTTTGGGTTAAAAGATTGGGCGACGAGCCTAGTGTATTAGCTGGTTCACTTTTTGATGTTCTAAAAGAAGCATTTAAAACTGCAATAAACTCCAATTTAATGCCCAATACTCTCCTTGCTGTATGCGAATATCCCAAAGAAAAAAAAGGAAAAGAAAAAGTTCTTGAATTAATTGATAGTTTAGTTACTGATCCTAATAAGCGAATATTGATTTGGAATGCTATTTTAGAACCAAATGAATCGCAGAGAGTATCTTTGGCAAAATTCTTTTGGCAAAAAAGAGGTGATAAGGATAATCCTAGTCTCAATATTCTTGCAGAAGTCAGGAAGCTACAAGCTAAAGATAAAAAAGCACTTGAGGAAAAACTCATAGTGGAGCAAAAACAAAAATCTCAAGAAGCAGATACACACCTAGCTGCTCCTGCACGAGATGATAGCCGAGTTTCAACCCTTGGAAAATTTGCATCATCTTCAGAGAAAAAAGAAATAAAAGAAAAAGATAAAACCAGTCAACAACATGAAAGTATAGAATTGCGATTACTCCAACCTGAGAGACTAGAATTGGCTAATATGATTGCTAATAAACTTACACCTCTTGAAGTTGAAGAACCCTCTCCTAAAAGTCGAGGAGGAAGGTAGCGCTTCACTCCGTTTCTTCTTTGGTAATACCGCGCTTTTGCATAATCTCACGCAAGGCTTTTAATCCTGTCATTTGAATTTGCCTGACACGTTCACGGGTTAAACCAATGGCTTCCCCGACTTCTTCCAAGGTTTGGCGCTCGTAACCGCCTAAACCAAAGCGGCGGCATAAAACTTCGCGTTGTTTATCGCTTAATTCATGCATACATTCTTCTAAATATTTGGACAAACGCTCATCTGCAATCAATTCAACGGGATCGGTTTTATGTTTATCCGCAATGGCGTCAACCAAAGGACGCCCAGAATTCGACTCACTGCTGATAATAGAGTCTAATGAAATGGTATGCTCATTTAACTCCAACATGTTTTTAACGTCTTCTACAGGCTTATGGACTGCGTCTGCAATTTCTTGATAACTCGGTTCGTGCTCATATATTTTCATCAATTCACGGGCAGCGGAAAGATACATATTCAATTCACGCACCACATGAATAGGTAACCGTATAGTACGGGTTTGATTCATAATAGCGCGCTCGATAGTTTGTCTAATCCACCAGGTAGCATAAGTCGAAAACCGAAACCCACGCTCAGGATCAAATTTTTCTACGGCACGTAACAAACCTAAGTTACCCTCTTCTATCAAATCTAAAAACTCTAGGCCACGGTTGTAATAACGACGTGCTATTTTGACGACTAACCGAAGATTACTTTCGATCATTTTCTTGCGCGCTTTTGGGTCCCCTTTTTGAACCCTGCGGGCATAGTAAACTTCTTCTTCTGGTGTGAGTAAGGGTGAATATCCTATTTCACCAAGATACATTTGCGTGGGATCACTGGCGCGGGTTTCAGCAATTGATTTTTTTTCTTTTTCTTTAGCTTCTTCTTTTTCTGCTTCTTTATCTTTTTCAATCTTTTCTATTTCTTTTCCCTCGATATGTTCTTCATCCGCAACAAATTCTTCTTTTTTAGAAAGATCAGAAAGTGAAGACTTGCCTTCGTTTTGCTTCTTTTTTACCATTTATTATTACCTATCCTTGGAG
>JANWKO010000141.1 GCA_025451335.1 Gammaproteobacteria bacterium | reverse complement strand
TTTTTTACCCATCGTTTACTTGATATTCCCATTGCTTACATGGAAAAGAAAGTATTTGGAATCACAATTAAATCTTATTTTATTAGCGGACGAAATGTCACGGCCGAGGCTAAGGGCAATTTTGACCTGTTGAGAGATTAATTATTTCTACCGGAAATATTATTTTTAAAATTTTTAATTGATTCAATAAATTATGGATAGTATCACTTTTTTATTTCTTATATTAATCATCTATATTTTAATAAATGCTATAATAAAAATACGTTAGAGGAGGAAAAAATCATGAGTTCCAGTTTTTTTGCATCTATAAAAATTCCTCTTGAGGAAATTGAAAGTTCTTCAAGTCCATTAGAATTTTTTGAATATATTAAAGAACTGTTAATGGCTGGCAAATTGAATCCTAATGAAAAATTTTCCGCTGGAACTTTACTGACATATGCCGCTGAAAATGGAAATCTTGAGTTAGTAAACTTACTGCTCGAAAAGAAAAGCGATGTTAACGCGAAATCCGAAGAGGGAGGAACCCCTTTAGCTTTTGCTGCTCAAAAAGGCCATGCTGATGTTGTGAAAGTTTTGATTGAGAAAAAAGCTAACCCAAATGAAGTATTATCTAATGGCCTGACCCCTCTTGCCGTCGC
This sequence comes from Gammaproteobacteria bacterium, assembly GCA_025451335.1. GTDB lineage: Bacteria > Pseudomonadota > Gammaproteobacteria > DSM-16500 > DSM-16500 > JAJPGW01. The sequence continues at coordinate 12,799 of JANWKO010000141.1, read as the reverse complement.
AGTGAACAAAGGACACTTAACTGCAGTTGATATCATGCTAAAAAATCGTGCTGACCCCATGATAAATTGCATAGAAACTCTCGATACTAAAACGAGTTCGCCTGTTACTAAGAATATTCCCGTCGTTTTCTATGCCCTCCGTTCACCTGATAAGAATGCAGAGCTCGCTCAACTTTTATTGATACATAAAGCCACACCTGATGCCAAAGATTCCTTAGGTTTAACATTCGAAACTGCAGCTAAACGTAATTCAAAGAAAGATATCCTTGAAGCAATCAAACTTGCGAAAATTTACTCGGCGCTAAAAGAAATTGCAGATGAAGCTTTTATTGACGTTCAAAAAGGCGATTCCGACAAACCATTTTTTACACCAGTATCTTTCAATGGTGTTTTTGGCAAGTTTGCAAACATAAAATCTGGGGCGTTACACTTCGAAGATATCGGGAAATTGACATTAAGTGATTTTGATAAAATATTGCGTTACCTCGCTGCTTATTATCCACAAGAGCGTTTACAGTCAGCAAATAAACTACTGCAACAGCCTGTGGTGATCTTTACTCCAGACCAAGCAGCAGAACAACTTAGAACAGTTTTATATACTATTGCTTTAAAAGTGGGTGAGCAGGTTAAAGAAGCTCATAAAGCTGCTATTATGGAAATGGAGAAAAAAGAAACAGGAAATAAAGAAGTTATTGTCCGAGCAAGTGCCTTAATGCAAGAATTTAATAGTGTTTTTGATCAGTTTTCGCAATTTCATGCTAAAACAGATTTTTCGGGAGTAGACCAAAAAAGAAAAAATCTTGATTATTCCTCATTAAACGAGCTCGTCAAACTTACTCAAGCTATTCTTGGCAGATGTGAAAATCCACGTAGTTGCAGTTTTTATTATACGTTAGGCGAAGAATTTCGACTATTAGAAAAATTGCAAGAAAAATTAAAAGTTTATTTTGCTATTGATACCAAAGCTTTTCCAGTAGGACCCATAAAAATTGATTTGCCAGCAGATCTCCAAGCGGAACAAACGCTTGAAGCAGCCCCAACAAACCCCATCAAAAGATTAAGCTCTTAAATCTACCAACAAAAAATTATTAAGCACGAGCACCTTTTCTGGAAAGACATTCTTCTGTTTCAGATGAAGGACGACAACTTTCCTGTTTGTGCGCTTGTTTCAAAGAGGCGTCAACAATAAATTTAGAAGAACCAAGAGATGATGGGAAAGATGCATGCGTTAACTTAGATGTTGGGGAAGGAATAGGCAAAAGCAATCGATCATGAATAAGTTTGTAGTCATCAGGTTTTCGCTGCTTTGGCGAGTTTGCAACGATTGCAGACTCAGAAGGAGCAGGATGACTGAGATTTTGATAATTAACATAAAAGTGAATTGAGTATTTTACTAATTCTCTACCCACATTTAATGCCAATGCAATTCCTATTGGAATGCCAAAACCAGGAATAAGGAAAAAAGCAGCTACTGCAAGAATGCTGCAAATAGCAATACGATTAATTGGTGTCGAATCCGTTTTCTTTCCTGTATCATAAATTTTATCCCATGTCCCTAATACATCAGAATCATACTGTTTAGAAGTGGATTTTTTGCCTCTTGTAGAATAAATATTCCAAATAACTTCATTGATTTCTTTTCGATCTTTGTTGGATTGAATGCCATAAAAAGGATTGTTAAGATCACTTTCAGTTGATTGTTGGAATGCAGAAGTCACTGTCCTTTCCGGTACATTATTGGATATCACAGTATAATAAAAAACTGCAGGAAGATATTCTGTCAAAAGTTCCCATGTTCCCCATAGTATAGCTTTCCACTTCTTCCCTTTTTTCCATGCGTCATCAGCATTTTTGAAGCTAGTTTCTTCCAGATAATCTCTTGCACTTTTAAAATCAATATATAGCTTAGTACCTTTTTTTAACACCCTTGTCTGTCCATTGCTTAAATGGAAAATGACATCTTCTTCTAATTCAATTTGGCTAGACCCGAAAGGCATAAACTCTGAGGCCACGTAAAACGGTGCCGTCAAATTTAATGGCTTATCATCCTGAGTTGGGGTTGGGCTAATAATCGTTCTGTGCATAGGAATACAAATAAAGATTTTGTTAAAATGAGCCGCTATTATACATCGTGCATATTCTTAAAGAAAGAAAAAGATTATCTTTAGATCAGAATGATCAATATTTATGCGCTTGATTGTCAACAAACCCGCTTACCTAGTCTGCAACACCCTCTTAATGGTCTCTTAAGAATATTTTGATAAATTTTGCTCTAATTTACATTTATTGAGGTATAGTTATGCAACGAGCTGAAGAAAAAACACTTACTTTTAACACTTATAAAGAATTTCATACTTATTATATGAATTGGTCACATGGTGCCATAATAAGGCCCCTTGAGATTCGTCTATGTATAGGACGTTCCTTCATTGAACACGGAGAAGATTGGTGGGGAGATTCTTATGATACCAGTCGAATTAGCTTAGCATACGAGCTTAACAGAATGTGCGGACACCCCAGAGATAAAGGTAAAGTTATTATAATTGAAGTTCCTGAGAACGGTTGTATCAAATTAAATGATGTAGACTTTAAGAGAGATGATTTACAAGAAATGGTAAATAATGCTCTCAACGGCGTAATTTTGGAGAGGAAAATCCCGGGCTTTACTTTTATTGGCGCTGGTTCAAAAACTAAGGTGACTTCTTCTACTGAATTGGGAGTTGCACAAGACCTTCCGCGACAAAGCCCTTAATGAATATCTGGGGTTTGTTGATAAACAACAAACCCTATTCTTGCTCGCTGAAATCACAAGGCTTATTGGGACAAACCAATTCTGTGCCACGCTTTTTGGTGGTTTTAGACATTAGCATAGGCCAAGCACATTTTGGGCATGCTTTTGCAACAGGCTCATTCCAAACTGCGTATTTGCAATCCGGATAACGTGCGCAGGAAAAAAAGATTTTACCATTGCGTGATTTGCGTTTGAGCATATTACCTTTATGACATTCTGGGCATTCGACTCCCGTGTCAGCAGGTTTCACTAAAGATTCAATGAATTTGCAATTCGGATAATTGCTGCATCCAATAAATTTGCCGTAGCGGCCAACTTTGATATTCAAAGCACCACCACACTGCGGACAACTGCGACCTTCTAACACTTCTGGTCCTACAGCAGAATCTTTGTCTTCATCCACGCTGCGCGTATATGAACACTCTGGATATGCAGTGCAACCAATAAAACGATTATATCGTCCCAAACGAATTGCGAGAGGTTTTTCACATTGCGGGCATTTTTCATCAAGTGCTTCTTGAGTCACATCTTTGCGTTGTACTGTTTCCAAAATATCATCCACCTGAGTTTTAAACGGTTTCCAAAAATCGCCTAACAGAGGCACCCATTCTTTTTCACCACGCGCAATTTCATCCAACTCATCTTCTAATTTCGCCGTAAAATCATAATCAACATAGCGTGTAAAATATTGCGTTAGAAATTTATTAACAATACGACCCACATCTGTAGGACGAAAACGCTTTGTCTCCATCACCACATATTCACGGTTTTGTAATGTGTAAATAATTGAAGCATAAGTAGAGGGACGACCAATGCCAAATTCTTCCAATGCTTTAATCAAAGTCGCTTCAGAATAACGCGGTGGCGGTTCAGTGAAGTGTTGATTACATATAATATCATTCAATATCACTTCTTCACCTTCAGTCAATGGCGGAAGGAGACGCTCCTCATCACCATCACCTTTCTTATTATCATCTTGATCTTCAAGATAAACACGCATGAACCCAGGATCAGTTACCACAGACCCATTAGCGCGAAAATTATTATTCTTACCGCATTACAAATCAATTGCGACAGTATCAATGGTCGCATGAATCATTTGCGATGCTACCGTACGTTTCCAAATTAAATCATATAATTTGAATTGTTCCAGCAAAAGAAACTCTTTAATTAAATCCGGGGAACGCATGGCTGATGTAGGACGAATAGCTTCGTGCGCTTCTTGAGCATTTTTAGCTTTCGTTTTATAAACACGTGGTTCCTCTGGCAAATTCTCTTTTCCATAGCGTTCTGTAATCAATTCGCGAATATCATTTATTGCTTCAGCCGCCAAGTGAACCGAGTCCGTACGCATATAAGTGATTAAACCCACTGCGCCATTACCTGTATCGATACCTTCATACAATTGTTGCGCAATTCGCATAGTACGTTGTGCAGTAAATCCGAGTTTGCGCGCAGCTTCTTGTTGTAAAGTAGAGGTAATAAATGGAGCCGCAGGATTTCGCTTGCGTTGCTTTTTCTCAACTTTAGTAACTAATAACTTGCCTTTAGCGGCTTTTAATAATTTCGTTTTATATTCTTCGGCTTGTTCCGTATTGGTAATTGTAAATTGTTCAACTTTTTTATCTTCATAAATTGTCAATTTGGCTGAAAAAGCTTGCGCATGAGCAGCAACAGCCGCTTCTAAATCCCAATATTCTTGGCTGACAAATTTTTCAATTTCCTCTTCCCGTTCAACTATCATGCGTAATGCAGGACTTTGAACGCGACCGGCTGATAACCCACGACGGATTTTGCGCCATAATAATGGGGATAAATTAAAGCCCACTAAAAAATCCAATGCACGTCGCGCTTGTTGCGCATTGACTAAATCCATGGAAATTTCTCGTGGATTATCAACAGCTGATTTCACTGCTTTCTTGGTAATTTCATGAAAAACCACGCGATGGACGGGTTTATTTTTTAAGGCTTTTTTTGCTTCTAAAATTTCATAAACATGCCATGAAATGGCTTCACCTTCGCGATCAGGGTCAGTTGCTAAATACAAAGCATCGGCTTTTTTCATAGCATTGACTATCGCTGTCACATGTTTAGTGTTCTTTTCGATTAATTCATATTTCATCGCAAAATCATGACTTGGATCGACCGCCCCTTCTTTTGGCAGCAAATCCCGAACATGACCGTAAGAAGCCAATACTTCAAATTCTGACCCTAAATATTTTTTTATAGTTTTGGCTTTTGCGGGCGATTCAACAATGACTAAATGTTTCGGCATAATATTGAATTTTCCTGTTAATGCAGCACATCGAATGCATCAGCTAAAATCATATCTTGCAACAATGATAAAGCCGATTGTTTATCTGGCTGATTAAATAAGGCCATTAATACAACCCAGCGAATGCGACCTAAATCCACTTCTCGCGGATCCAAGGCCATAATTCTATCGATGACAATTTCTCTTGTAGCAGGATCTAATATGTTGATTTGCTCAAGATGTAATAAAAGACCTTGGCCCTCAACACCTAAGCGTTTCTTTTCTTCTGGCACATAATGCCTAATGGCATGCGTGCTGGATTGTTGTCTTTGAACGGATTGCTGAATTTCATTTAACCCATCCAGCCAATCTAAAGCACGATCAATCTCGAAACGATCAAAGCCCACACGCTCAAGTTCTAACACAATCGTATCATTGTCCATTTGTAATGACACATTTCCATCCATGTAATTTTCAAATAAAAACATCAATACTTCAAACATAATTACCTATATTTCAATGACTTAAATCTAGGATCTGTTGTCAATTCGCCTAGCTTAGCGAATTGACAATAGACCCTACACGTACATAACCTCCTGGAACCGATATCACATACCCCTCTAATTCTAATAATAGCAGCATGTACGAAACTTTTGCAGTCGTCAATCCACTTCTTATGATAATAGCATCTAATGGCGTGATTTCATAACCAATTTGGCTCAAAAGTCGCTGCTGGCCCTGGTCTAAATTGTGCTTTTTTCGCTCGACATAAGTTATAGTGGCATTTATAGTACCTAATTCTTCCAACACATCTTGAGCAGTTTCAACTAATTTTGCACCTTGCCTTAGAAGATAATGACAACCTTTTGACAGTGGGTTATGGATAGAGCCAGGCAAAGCAAACACCTCCCTGCCTTGATCGATTGCGAATCGAGAGGTGATCAATGAACCGCTGCGTAAAGCGGCTTCAATAACTAGAACGCCTAAACTCAAGCCGCTAATTACGCGATTGCGTCGCGGAAAATGCTCGGCTTTTGGTGAAGCATCAGGTGGAAATTCTGAAATCAAAGCTCCATTTTCCTGAATACGTTGCGCTAATTTTTTATTTGAAGCGGGATAAATATGTTTTAATCCCGTACCACATACGGCTATTGTCTTACCTCCCGCATTTAACGCTCCATGATGACTTGCTGCATCGATACCTAACGCCATACCACTTGTTATCACCAAATCCGCTTGAGCGAAACAATAGGAAAATTGTTCCGCTGTTTCTCTTCCGGTGACCGTGGGATTACGCGAACCCACAATGGCAAGTTGAGATTTTAAAAGCGAAGTGATATCCCCTTTGACGAATAATAACAAAGGCGCAGATGATATTTCGCGTAATAATTTTGGGTAATATTCGTCTACATATGAAATTAAATGACAATCATTTTTTTCACACCAAATTAAATCTTTATCGACCGCGTCCCAATTAGGATTTTTTAACGATTGAATTTGATTTTCCAATAGACCACATGCTTTTAATTCTTCTGCTGAAGCACCGAAAATTCTTTTTATATCATGAAAGTGTTCTAGTAACCGTATGAAACGGACTGGACCAATACCTTGCAAATAAAGTGTTGCAAGCCAATAGGGAATGTCTGGGTTGTAGTGTGGCATAGTAAAATCCTTGGTTTTTGCTAGGGTCTCTAGCGAATTGTCTACAGACTCCTAGTCAATGGAGTAGCTTAAGGGGATTAGAACAGAAACAGCGTTGGTTTCAGAAAAGAATCAGAAAGTTAGAATGAACTAGATGGTTGAATGAGTAGAAGAAAAAAGATTGGAGGAAGAGAGACAGATAAAATACCTGAATAAATTTTTTTGATCAAGCAAAAATTTATAAGAAAAAATTTATAAAAGAATTATTAACACAAAAATTTGATAAGTCATAAACATGTTGGCAGTTGCCCATTGCAGCTATAGCTGAAGGACTTCGCCAACATGAAAGAACTACATTATCAGGCAACACGATTGTGTCGACTCAGGACGATAGTCTCGCGGTGCTAGCTCTGTTAGATAGCTGTTTTTTATTGACATAAGCTTCAATAATCTGGAGGAACCATGAAAATCCCAAAATATACCGGCATTCTGATGCACGTGTCCCAACCCTCTGTAAATCGAAAAATTAAAACCAGGAGATTCCCGACGCCGTAACGGATAAAAATCAATGGTCTCTTCATTACCAGCATGACCAATTTCAAAACTCGTATTACGATTTTGTGGCTGGTTATTTTTTAATTTATTTATTGTGTTATTAAACCCATCACGGATGGCTTGGACATAATTGACTGGTATGAAACGTTGAATACCATCATATCCAATGACTTTTTGCCAAAATAGCAAAGCACGTGGATCTAAACTATTATTTCCAAAATAATCTTCATAATGATAGTTGTATGTATCCCATGCTTTTATAAGTAGTTTAGGGTTAAAAGGCCTTTTTCCTGCTGTTATCACTTCATCTTGTGTCGCATCCAGTAACTTCCAGAACTCATGAAGCTCTCTTTCAACAACAGAGTCTTTTTTTACTGTGATGTTGTAGCCAGGATCACCCGATGAAGTCATATCACCTAAATTACTTTTACGTATTGCTAGCGTTAATTTATCAAGCTGTTTAAAAATCGGAATCCATTTTTTTTCTTCGGCTTTTTTCAGTTTCTTTGGAGGCTGACATTGTTCTTTATATTGAATATCCGCTTCATTTTCATTTTTAAGCTTATTAACAAAATAGGTTTTAATCATCGCAGCCATTTGCGTATCATCGACTGCTAATGCGGCTTGATAGGGTTTTAAATTGAATTTATGACCTGTTGGTGCGATGACAGAATCTCCTTCTTCTAATTTTTCTAATAATAAAGAAGGGTCTATATCTAATATCTTTTTTACTTTATTGGGGTCGCCTGACACAATGGCTGAGAGTAAAGCTTTCAAACGTTGTGTTCTGATTAAGCCAAAAAAACCGGATTCCAGCGAAACCGTTTTATCCCGACTACCAGGTATCTTATCAGCTCCTGCAAACTCTTGTATCTCATTGATGACACTCAGCGGGACGATTTTCTGTTTAACCTCGTTTAAATCTGTGTCAGATCGATTTTGCGAACTTATCATTGTTCCACTCCTTATAATTAGAAATAATTGCGCAATACTAGCTTGTTAGCCTTAATAAATCACTACATTAATATGTATTGTATTCTAATTAATCAAATTTCCTTAGAGTCGCAGACCCTGCCTCTTAAATTTTCCTACCTTGATGGCTGCAAATAACCCAGATCAATTTCAGCCATTGTTTTTTCTGACTTTAATGGTTCCATCATTTCGAGTCGTGGAATATTTTGCAGAATAGATGTCTCAAACTCTATCACTCTTTTTTCTAAATCTTCAATCGGCATGAACTTCAATTTATTTTGTCCACCTTCTGTCAAAATTTTAAGGGACTTCAATAATGAATCTGTTGCCGCTTTCCTACCTTTACTATATTGCAAACGTTCTTTTACTATCCCATAAATACTATCGGGGCGATCACCAAAAAGCATATCCGCCATTTCATCATAACCCATGGCGGGCGCATCTAGATCTTTATAGCGCAAAGCATCTTTCATTTTTCCTACCCCTTTTGGCGATACAACATGCTTACCCTGCCCTACGCGGACTTTATAACCAAACAAACAATCGAAATAGCAAGTCGTCGTTTGTTTTTGCCAAAATTTTTCGATATTATTATCACTTAAAACTTTGTCTTTCAGAAATTTCAAAGCATGCTTAATTAAAAATTCTTTCTTATATTTAAGATTTAATTCGGCCATGACTTCACGACTTAATTTCAATTTAGCAATATCAAAATCCGCTTCTTTGATTGACTTATTAACAACTTTCAACCCATTCATCCAATAATTTATTGAATCTTGCCTTTCTTGCTCCATCGCTGGTCCATCGAATTGTTTTTTCAATTCATCAAATTCTTCATTAATGTTTTTTTTGTTTCTCTCAATCTTATGTTTTAAAACGTTAGCTTGATCAAGCGCGTTTTTATAATTTTTATAAGCCGCATAACATTCTTGCGACGAATGATAGTTTCGATTTTGATCCATATATTTTATTTCGTTACGAATTTCTTTTTTCAATCCTTCGCAAGAAGAAGTCAAATCGGCACACACTTTACTGATTTCATCTTCAATTTTGGATTGCGAATTTTTAATCTCATGTAGCAAAGCATTATATTGACTATTGTTACTTGGTTTTAAATGATCAAAAATTTTGCTTAACTGGGAAGCAGCATTAATTAAATAATTAATATTTTTTATTTCTTGATTAGATTCAAAACCCTGCTGCTTTTTTCCAGGAGAAAGCGACTGAAATTCAGGTTCATATTTTACAAAAATATCATTGACCGCTTTGCTTGGATCCATTTTTCGAGGAAAATATAATATTTGACTTTTAAATCCTTCTTTTTTAAAAGTCATTATACCTTGTAATTGTTTTTGATTAACTAAAGAATTATTAAGACAAGTTAAAACAATTTGTAATTCTTTATCAAAATTAGTTTCTTTATTTTTTGGTTCGCTATTTTTAATTGACTCATTTAGCAAAAACAACAGATGTTTTAGATCGTAACTTGTTGTCTGTTGAATAAAATTAACAACCAATTCACCTTCAGGCCGATACTCTGTACTAAAGGTGATGGGAAAAAACAAGCCAAATATCTGCCCAGCCATGAGAAAACTCTCTCGAGCATTCAAATCTGTTTTTTCAGATAACATTTTATTACATTGTTGACGATAATCTTCTGCAGCAATACGAATAGCAGACAAAAATGCTGTTTTAATATTTTCAAGTTCTTTTGCAGATTCTTCGTTAGATTTAAGATGATCGGTTAAAATTTTTATTTCTTTTTCTAAACTTTCAATTTGAGCTTCAATTTGACATTCGATCTGAAATTTTGTATTCAATTGTTTCTTTTCATCAATTGATAAATCAGCAGCCTTCCAAAGTGGATTATGATCTCGATAACGTGCTGCAATAGCATGATCAAAGAGCTTTCTAGATGAATAATAATTTTTAACTTCATTATGCTGATGCAGCAAAATTTTATGTTTCGCAGTTAAAGCGCAGATTTTATCTTGCAATTCAACATTTATTTTTTCAATAATCGAATCACGTGGCACATCTTCTCGATCAATAATCACTGGCGTTCTTTTAAAGAAAGCACTTAATCTAACACTTGTCATATTCACCTCCTGTGAATCATCCTATAATCGAAAATACAAATTTAGAATTGGTGAATCATAATTGTAGCCTGCAATATGCAGGCTTGATTACTTCAACTGCTCATTTAGATTTAAGTCTACAGTAGAAAACATTAAGGAAAAATTAAGATCAAAATTTTAATATGTCAACGTGAAGATAAATATTCTGACAACCTATCAAATAATGTCGCACTGATATTCAGATCACACTGTTCGTCTAATTCGCGAATTCCTGTTGGGCTCGTGACATTTATTTCAGTTAAATAATCACCGATGACATCCAAACCTACAAATAAAAAACCTTTCTCACGCAATTGAGGGCCTACTTGTTGACAAATCCATTGATCACGATCAGTCAAAGGTTTTGCAACACCTTTTGCACCAGCGGCTAAATTGCCACGCAATTCTCCTGGCGCAGGAATACGTGCTAGCGAAAATGGAATCGGTTCACCATCAATTAACAATATACGTTTATCTCCATTCTTTATTTCCGGAATATATTGTTGCGCCATAACAAAGCGGCTTCCACTTTGAGTTAAAACCTCAAATATCACTGATGCATTCTGATCTGGATATTGCAAGCGAAATACCGAAGAACCACCCATCCCTTCTAATGGTTTGCACACAATATCTTTTTGTTCTACTAAAAACTCTATGAGCAAAGCCATAGAACTAGTCACCAGTGTAACTGGGCAGCACTGTGGAAACCAAGTTGTAGACAGCTTTTCATTTGCATCCCGCAAACTTTGCGGTTTATTAACTATCAACACACCTGAACGTTCAGCTTGTTCTAATAAATAAGTCGTGTATATATACTCTATGTTGAACGGAGGGTCTTTACGCATCAAAATCACATCGAGCTGAGCCACAGGAATCGTTTCTTCATTACCAAATTCGAACCATTTTTGCGGATCTTTAAAAACAGTTAACAATCGAGATTTGGCAAACACTTGACTCTCACGAATAAAGATATCTTTTTGCTCGAAATAATGAATAATCCAACCACGTCGTTTAGCTTCTAATAACATGGCAAGTGTACTGTCTTTTTTGTAATGAATGGAATGGATAGGATCCATTAACACACCGAGCTGAATAGTCATAGATATCTCATTTAGTGCTAGCGTAATAGAATTGTTCTATTTTAAATTAGGGCGCATAGCGGTCAAGTCATTTCTTGAGCCCAATACTAGGGTTTGATAATATTACAGCTACGCCTCAACCTAACAAGATGTAAATAGACTTATGCCAACAGCAACTGATTTGATTAAATTATTCGATCTTAAGAAACATCCCGAAGGCGGATATTACAAACGTATTTATGAATCAAAAGACTTTGTAATCGCTCCTGAACTTTTCCAAGACCCTCGTCTCGCTATAACATCCATTTATTATCTTTTGGAAGGAAACGATTTTTCGGCATTTCATCGCATCAAATCGGATGAAATCTGGCATTTTTATCTTGGCAGTAGTCTCACTTTATATGTCATCGATGAACAAGGACATTTGCAAAAACTTATACTAGGTAATACCACTCTTGAGAAAGATGCAATTTTCCAAATAATCATACCAAAAAATCATTGGTTCGCAGCTACAGTGAATGATAAAAATTCCTTTTCCTTCATTGGATGCGTTGTTGCTCCAGGTTTTGATTTTAAAGATTTTGAATTGGCCTCTTATGAAAATCTAGCAAAGCAATATCCTCAACATGCTGAGCTGATTAAGAAGCTGACTTTGAATTCAGATTCAGGGGTCAAGGCTTGAAAGCTGACTGAACCTTGGGGCTGAACTCTGTGTCAAGGCACTTGAAATTTGACTAACGCTTGAGGCCAAATCTTGTGTCAAGCACTGAAAGCTGACCTGCATTGGTCAACTTGCAAGACTTGACCCCGTGGTATCACTGCGCCCTGGGAAAGTAATTTTATAGTATGGTTAAAAATACTTAATTGCGAATCAAGGCTAGCTCGTTTTGCAAGAACAACTTTTTTTAATCCTTCAACAATTTTCAATGCATCTTTGCAATCTGCTCCTGACTCCACAAGTATATTCACAATTCGAGTGTTATCATTAATGACAGCTATCATTAAAGGAGTTTGATTATCTTTATTTCTACAATTAAGGTTTAATTTTTCTGATTTTAACAATTCTTTAATACTGTTCTCATCTCCCATTTTCGCAGCCAGATGTAACGGTGTATTTCCGAAATTATCGATGAGATTCACATCTGCTTTAGCTTCTACGAGAAGTTTCACAATAATAGTATGCTTATTTTTTAATGCATAATGAAAAACCACTCCCCCACTATTAAAATCATTATCATCTTTCTCAAATTGAACATCAGGATCCGCGCCTTTCTTAAGAAAATAATCTACGATATCTGCATAACCTAAGTAAGCAGCAAGCATCAATGCAGAAGATTCCCTTTGTGAAATCGTATTAAACCAATGATGATCAACGCTAGCACCATTCTTT